>DASWMM010000384.1:0-2548 GCA_036399755.1 Allosphingosinicella sp. | reverse complement strand
ATCACCACCTTGGCGCCCTGATCGGCCATGGCTTCGGCGATCGCCCGGCCGATGCCGCGTGACGAGCCGGTGATGATGGCGACTTTGCCGGTGAGGTCGAACAGGTTCATGGCATCACTCCGCATGGCGGGCATATTCCATCCGGGCGATGGCGCGGGCGTGGACCTCGTCGGGGCCGTCGGCCAGGCGCAGGGTACGAATGCCGGCATAGGAATAGGCCAGGTCGAAATCCTGGCTGACGCCGGCGCCGCCATGGGCCTGGACGGCGTCGTCGATGATGCGCAGCGCCATTTGGGGGGCGTAGACCTTGATCATCGCGATCTCGGCGGCGGCGGCCTTGTTGCCCGCCTTGTCCATCATGTCCGCGGCCTTGAGGCAGAGCAGGCGGGACATGTCGATGTCGATGCGGGCGCGGGCGACGCGCTCGTGCCAGATCGAATGCTCCATCAGCTTCTTGCCGAACGCGACCCGGGTCTGGAGGCGTTTGGCCATCGCCTTGAGCGCCTCCTCGGCCGCGCCGATGGTGCGCATGCAATGGTGGATCCGGCCGGGTCCGAGGCGCCCCTGCGCGATCTCGAAGCCGCGGCCTTCGCCCAAAAGCATGTTGGACGCGGGGATGCGCACGTCCTTCAATTCGATCTCCATGTGGCCGTGCGGCGCGTCGTCATAGCCGTAGACGGTGAGCGCGCGTTCGACGGTGATCCCGGGTGCGTCGAGGGGGACGAGGACCATCGATTGCTGGCGGTGGCGGTCGGCGCCCTTGTCGGTCTTGCCCATCACGATGGCGACCTTGCAGCGCGGATCGCCGGCACCGGACGACCACCATTTGCGGCCGTTCAGGACATATTCGTCGCCTTCGCGGCGAATGTCGCATTCGATGTTGGTGGCGTCGGAGGAGGCGACGGCGGGCTCGGTCATCAGGAATGCGGAGCGGATCTCGCCGTTCATCAGCGGGCGGAGCCACTGCTCCTTTTGCTCCAGCGTGCCGTAGCGGTGGAAGACCTCCATGTTGCCGGTGTCGGGGGCCGAGCAGTTGAACACTTCAGACGCCCAGGGGACCCGGCCCATTTCCTCGGCGCAGAGCGCATATTCGAGGTTGGTGAGCTGCGTGCCTTCGAATTGGAAGCTTTCGTCGACGTGCTTCAGAGCATGGCCGGGCGGCATGAACAGGTTCCAGAGGCCGGCGGCGCGCGCTTCGGGCTTGAGCTCCTCGATCACCTCGATCGGCTGCCAGCGGTCGCCGGTGGCGAGCTGCTTCTTGTAGTCGCCGGTGCGCGGGCGAATCCGAGTCTCGACGAACTCGCGCACCCGGTCCCGGTAAAAAGCCTGCCGTTCCGTAAGGGCGAAGTCCATCGGCGCGCTTCCTCTCGTTTGTATGAGGAATGTCGCTGCCAGAAAGCGCCGATTTACGCCAGTGGGGAGAAAGCTCAGCGGCCTTCAGTCGCCCGCCGACTGAACTCGATGATGTACGCGGTGCGCTGCTCGCTCGTCTTCAGCGCTCCATATTCCTTGCGCTGCTCCGGCGTCAGCTCGATTTGGCGGTAGCCCAGCCGGTCGAGGCAGGCGTCGTGGGCAGCGAGAAAGGCCTTCATCCCCGTCCAGCCTTTGAAGGCGCCAGCGACTATCCCGCTCGCTGCTGCTCCGGCCACTCCGGGGGCGCGGGGCATCGGCGCAATTGGCTTGCCCTTCTCCGCCGCCTTGGCCTCCTTGAGGCAGATCTTGCCGTCGACGTCGAGCTGCTCGGCGGTGAGCCCTTCGCGAACCACCAATGTCTTCGGGCTGCTTCCGGCAAGAGCGGGAAAAGCAGCGGCGAGCGCGAAGGCGAACGCGGCGGCTCGGATCAAAGGCTTCATCGGCTGTGTCTCCCGTCAGGTCATACCCTGCCCCAAAACCACGATCATCGCCAGACGCTTAGGAGAGGCTCGGACCCGAAAGGCTACGCCGGGCGTCTCGCCTCCATGGCCAAGCGCGAGAGCATCTTCCCAACCTTTTTCCTGTCGGGCTTCGAATGCTCCACGTTTGTCTGGAAGGAGCAGGGGCGGCGGGATCTTTGCGAGGAGACGCAGCACCGGGTTCATGCCGATGAGGATTACCGCTTTCTGCGCGATCTCGGCATCGGGGTGGCGCGGGAGGGGGTGCCGTGGCCGATGGTGGACAAGGGCGGCGGGGTTTACGATTTTTCGTGCATCGACCCGTTCCTGCAGGCGCAGCGGCGCTATGCGATCCAGCCGATCTGGGACCTTTGCCATTATGGCTATCCGGACGGGCTCGATCCCTTTTCGGACGCGTTCACGGAGCGCTTCGCGGCTTATGCGGAGGCGGCGGCGCGGTACGTTACGGAGCGGGCGCATCATGCGCCGCCGTTCTTTACGCCCACCAACGAGCCGACGTTTTTCGGCTACATGGCGGGTGACTGGGGCTGGGCGGCGCCGTTCGGCAAGGGCGCGGGGAGCCGGCGGCGGCTGACGCTGGCCATGGCTAAGGCGGACATCGCCGGAGTCCACGCCATCCGCCGGGTCGCGCCCGACGCGCGGATGATCCACATCGA
>DASWMM010000383.1:0-6116 GCA_036399755.1 Allosphingosinicella sp. | reverse complement strand
AGGATCGCCGGGCGGCCGGCGGCGGTCAGCTCGGCGATAGTAGACGCCCCCGCGCGGGCGATGATCAGGTGCGACCAGGCGAGCTTGTCCGGCATGTCCCCGATGTAGGTGGCGAGATCGGCGGGTATACCGAGTGCCGCGTAGCGGGCGCGGACCTCCTCGATATCCTCGGCCCGGCATTGCTGGGTGACCTGAAGGCGGCGGCGGAAATGCTCGGGCAGCATGCCGAGACCTTCCGGGACGATCCGGGACAGGACGGTGGCCCCCTGGCTTCCGCCGGTGACGAGGATCCGGAAGATGCCGTCCTCGCCGAGCTCGGGATAAGGCTGATCGCGCAGGGCCAGAACTTCGTCGCGCACCGGATTGCCGACGAGGTGGACCTTGCCGGCCTGGCTGGCGGGGAGGCGATCGACCTGCTCGTACGCGGTGGCGATGGCGTCGACCTTGCCGGCCATCAGCCGGTTGACCCGGCCCAAGACGGCGTTCTGCTCGTGAACAAGGGTCGGATTCTTGTCGCGCTGGGCCGCCATCAGCGCCGGAAGCGCGGGGTAGCCGCCGAAGCCGATCACCGCGGACGGGCGGAAGGTCTCATAGAGGCGAAGCGCCATGGTGCGGCCGAGGAAGATCTTGCGCAGTGCCCGGAGCCAGCCGATCGGCCCGCCCGACAGCCGGCCGGCGGGGAGGATGTGGACCTGCACCCCATCGAACAGGCCCGGAATACGCGCGCCGCGATCGTCGGTGACCAGCGCCACCCGGTGGCCGCGGCGCATCAGCTCCTCGGCCAGTGCATGAGCCGGGATCATGTGCCCCCCGGTTCCGCCGGCGGCGAGGACATAGTGGCGGGAATAGGTCATCGCGTCGCGCTCCTGCAATCCTCCCCCGGATTTCCGGGGGAGGGGGACCACCCGTAGGGTGGTGGAGGGGCCGAGCGAAGCGAGGAATACGGCTCCGGCTTCGCCTGCGCCGCCCCTCCACCACCCTGCGGGTGGTCCCCCTCCCCTGCAAATGCAGGGGAGGATTTTAAGATCCTACCGCTCACCGGTTGCTCCATTTCACGACATAAGGGGAGCGGTGCAGATAGGGGTTTCGGCGGGTGAAGGCGAGCAGAAGGCCCATGCCGATCGACAAGGCGATCATCGACGAGCCGCCGTAGGAGATGAACGGCAAGGTCATGCCCTTGGACGGCGCGAGCTGGACGTTGACCGCCATGTTGATCAGCGCCTGCAGGCCGAACTGGGTGACGAGGCCGGCGGCGGCGAGGACGATGAACTGGTCCTCCTCGTCGAGAAGGCGGATCAGGACGCGGGCGACGATCACCAAGTAGATCACCGCGATCGCAAGGCAGGCGATGATCCCGAACTCCTCGCCGATCACCGAGAAGATGTAATCGGTATGCGGCTCGGGAAGGTGGAACTTGCGCATCCCCGCCCCGGGCCCGGCGCCGAACAGGCCGCCGGCGGTCAGCGTTTTGATCGCGCTGTCGGTCTGGTAGGTGTCGCTGCCGCCCTCGCCGCCGAACAGGAAGGCGTCGATGCGGATCGTCGCCACGTCGTAGAAGAAATAGGCAAGCACGATCCCCGCCAGCCCGGCGAGGCCGAGCAGGATGAGGTTGCGCATCGGCGCGCCCGACAGTGTCAGCAGCATCACGAAGGCCGAGGCGAAGATGATCGTCTCGCCGAAATTGGGCTGCTGCATGAGGAGAAGCGCGATCAGGCCGGTGACGATCGCGGCGAGCGGCACCACCGGCAGGCTCTGGTCCTGCTGCTTCAGCGAAAGCAACCAGGCGATCGAGACGATGTAGAGCGGCTTCAAAAATTCGGAGGGCTGAAACTGCGCGAAGCCCATGCCGATCCAGCGCCGCGCGCCGTTCACTTCGGCGCCGATGATCGGCACCAGGAACAGCAAGGCGGTGAAGAACACCGCGCCGATCAGGGACAGGCGCCGCGCCTTGTCGCGCGGCAGCATGGAGACGACCACCATCACCGGCAGGGCAAGCACGATCCACATCAGCTGGCGGTAGAAATAATGAAGCGGCGCGAAGCTCACCGCCGCGTTGGAGTAACGCTGGCCCGCGGCGGGCGAGGCGGCGGCGACGGCGACCAGGCCGATGGCGATCAGCACCGCGACGAAGAACAGGAGCACGCGGTCGATCTCCCAGAACCAGCGCCCGACGGCGCTCCGGTCCGATCGGCCGAGCCGGTTTTGGGTCTTGTCCCTGATCTGGCCCATCACGCTCATAATGCCTCCACCGCCGCGCGGAACGCGGCCCCGCGTGCTTCATAATCCTTGAACTGATCGAACGAGGCGCAGGCGGGCGAGAGCAGCACCACCTCCCCCGCTTGCGCCGTCTCGGCGGCGGTCCTCACCGCAGCCTGGAGGTCGCCGCTTTCGGTGACCGGCACCTTGGGCCGAAGCAAGGCCGCGAACTTCGGCCCGGCCTCGCCGATGGTATAGGCTGCACGGACATGGCCCAGGAACGGCTCGCAGGGGGCAAGATCGTCGCCCTTCGGCTGGCCGCCGAGGATCCAATGCACCGCCGGGTAGGCCGCAAGGGCGGGCGCGGTGGAGGTGGGATTCGTCGCCTTGCTGTCGTTGACGAACAATACGCCGCCTTTTTCCGCCACCCGCTCCATGCGGTGCGGCAGGCCGGGGTAGGTTTCGAGGGCGCCGGCGATCGCCGCGTCGGCAACGCCAAGCTCGCGCGCGGCGGCAACGGCGGCCACGACGTTCTGGGCGTTGTGCGGCCCCTGCAGCGAAGGCCAGCGCGACTGGTCCTTCACCTGCGCCGCCGAGACGAGGATCTTGCGCCCGCCGACCTGCCCCGCAATCGCGCGCGTATAATCGTCCTCGGGTGCGATCACGGCGACATGTTCGGGCGATTGCATGTCGAACAGCCACGCCTTGGAGGCGGCATAATCGTCCATGCCGTCGTATCGATCGAGATGGTCGGGACTGATGTTGAGCAGCACCGCGACGTCGCAGTCGAGGCTGTGGGTGAGGTCAATCTGGTAGGAGGAGAGTTCGAGAACGTAGACGCCCCCTGGTGGCAGCGGCGTCTGGCTAAGGATGGGCAAACCGATATTGCCGCCCATCACGCTCGGCACGCCAGCGCTTTGCAGAATGTGGTGGAGGAGCGCGGTGACGGTGGATTTGCCGTTGGTGCCGGTAATCCCAACCACCTTGTGCGGCGGCAGTTCGGCCCGGGCCTGGGCGAAAAGCTCGATATCGCCGATCACCGGCACCTTCGCCTCGGCGGCGCGCTTGGCGATCGGATGGCGGTTGAGGGGGACTCCCGGCGAGACGGCCACGCCGGAGAAGCCGTACAGCGAGGTGGCCAAAGGGTCCGCAATGCGCAACCGCTTATCCTCCCCGGGACGGGGAGGGGGACCAGCCGCAGGCTGGTGGAGGGGGGCCGGTGGGGGGCTCTGAGCCCCCTCCACCGCGCTACGCGCGGTCCCCCTCCCCGTCCCGGGGAGGAATGAGGACCGCACCTCTTGCCGGCTGTCCCACGCCATCACGTTGGCGCCGCTCGCCAGCAGGGCTTCCACCGTGGCCAGGCCCGAGCGCGCAAGCCCGAGCACCGCGAAGCTCTTTCCGGAGAAGGCCTGGGCAGTAATCACCGCAGCTTGAGCGTCGACAGGCCCGCAAGCGCGAGCACGAAGCTGATGATCCAGAAGCGGATCACCACGGTCGATTCGGACCAGCCGATCTGCTCGAAATGGTGGTGAATAGGCGCCATCTTGAAGACGCGCTTGCCGGTGCGCTTGTAGAAGAACACCTGGATGATCACGCTCATGGCCTCGACCACGAACAGGCCGCCGATGATGCCGAGCACGATCTCGTGCTGGGTGGCGACGGCGATCGAGCCAAGCGCGCCGCCGAGCGCAAGGCTGCCGGTGTCGCCCATGAAGACGGCGGCGGGAGGCGCGTTGAACCACAGAAAGGCCAGCCCGGCGCCGACGATGGCCGAGCAGAGCACCGTCAAGTCGCCCGCGCCGAACACGTGAGGAATGCCAAGGTAGCTGGAAAAGAGGGCGTTGCCGACCAGGTAGGAGATAACGAGAAAGGCGAGACTGGCGATGATCACCGGCATGGTGGCGAGGCCGTCCAACCCATCGGTGAGATTCACCGCATTGCCGAAGGAGACGACCACGAAGGCGGCGAAAGGGATATAGAACCAGCCAAGATCGACCACCGGCCCCCGGTAGAAAGGAATGTAGAGTTCCGTCCCCGCTCCCCAGGTAATGATAGCGCAGCCGATGCCGGCAACGGTGAACTCCGCAAGCAACCGCACCTTGGCGGAGACGCCCGCATGGTGGCGCTTGGTGACCTTGTCGTAATCGTCAAGGAAGCCGATCAGGCCGAAGCCGACGGTGATGAACAGGCACGCCCACAGGTAACGGTTGGAAAAATCCATCCACAAGATCATCGCCACGGTGAGCGAGGTGAGGATCATCAGGCCGCCCATTGTCGGCGTGCCGCGCTTGGCAAGATGGCTTTCCGGCCCGTCGGCGCGGATCGGCTGACCCTTGCCCTGGCGAACCCGCAACCAGCCGATGAACTTGGGGCCGATCAGCAGGCCGAGGAACAAAGCGGTCGCGGTGGCGGCGCCGGCGCGAAACGTGATGTAGCGCACCAGGTTCAAAAGCCCTGGAAAACCAAGCTGTTCGGCAATCCACAGAAACATCAGCTTTTATCCGTCCCGAGCCTTGCCGAGGGGCCGCCCGCCAGCGCCTCGACGAGGGCGGCAAGTCCGATCGAGTTCGAGCCCTTGACCAGTAACGCGTCGCCGGGCCGGAGCGCTTCACGAGCGCTTGCGGTGGCCGCCGCCGCATCCGGCACATGCACGACATTAACCTTTTGTCCAAGGGCTTTCACCAGCGGCGCCATCTCTTCGCCGACCAGAATGGCGTGATCGACACGGGCGGCTTCAATCGGCTCGGCGAGGCCGGCGTGGAAGGCGTCGGAGGTCTCGCCAAGCTCCCGCATCGCGCCGAGCACGACGATACGGCGGCCGGTGATTGGGTGGGCGCCGAAGGTCTTGAGCGTCGCCGCCATCGAGGCAGGATTGGCGTTGTAGCTTTCGTCGATCAGCAGCGCTTCGCCGCCGTCGAGAGCGACGGTGTGACGCTCGCCGCGGCCTTTGAGGCCGGCCATGTCGGCAAGGGCTAAGCCGGCGGCGGCGAGGTCTCCGCCCATCGCTTCCACCGCGCCGAGCACGGCAAGGACGTTCGACACCCAATGCTCGCCATGCTGGCTGATCGTGAAGGTCAGCTCGGCATCGGGCAGGATGGCGGTGACCAGGGAACCGCCGCTGCGCCTCGGCACCACGTCCCGGGCCCAGATGTCGGCGCCCTCCCCCAGCCCAAAGGTGAGGATGCGCGCGGCATGGGGCCGGGCGGCGGCGAGAAGGCGGTCGCGGTGCGGGCTGTCGAAGGGGATGAGCGCCACGCCGCCCTCCTCCAGCCCCTGGAAGATCTCGCCCTTGGCGTCGGCGATTTCCTCCTCGCTGTTGAAGAATGCGCGGTGCGCGGACGCGATGGCCGTGACGATGGCGACGTGCGGGCGGACGAGCCGGGTCAGCTCGGCGAGCTCGCCGGCATGGTTCATGCCCATTTCGAACACGCCGAAGCGCGTTTCGCGCGGCATGCGGGCGAGGGAGAGCGGCACGCCGGTGTGGTTGTTGTAGCTCTTCACCGAGCGGTGCACCTCGCGGGGCGCGGCACGATCAAGCGCGGCGAACAGCGCTTCCTTGGTGCCGGTCTTGCCAACCGAGCCGGTGACTCCGCAGATACGTGCCTGGGTGCGGGCGCGGGCGGCGCGGCCAAGGTCGTTGAGCGCGGCGAACGTGTCGGGGACTCGGATGTGGGGCCGGTCGATTGCTTCGGACACCACCGCGCCCCCCGCGCCGGAGGCGAAGGCCTTGTCGAGGAAGCGATGTCCGTTGGTGGTCTCGCCGGTGAGGGCGAGGAACAGGTGGTCCGGTTCGACTTCGCGGGAGTCGAAGGTGACTCCGGAGACGGTGAACTCGGCGGAGGCGCTGCCGTTCGTAGCGGCGGCGATCTCAGAGGAGGACCAGAGGGGGCAAGTGGACGATTTCGTCATGCCATACCCCC
>DASWMM010000382.1:0-6851 GCA_036399755.1 Allosphingosinicella sp. | reverse complement strand
CCAGGCCTCAAGGTGCAGGGCGTCGCCGTCCACATCGGCAGCCAGCTCACCAGCCTGCTGCCGCTGCGCAACGCCTTCCAGAAGGTCGGCGCGCTGATCACGGTGCTGCGCGCCGCAGGCCATGCGATCGAGGTCGCCGATCTCGGCGGCGGGCTCGGCGTTCCCTACGATCACGCCCAGATGCCGCCGCCCTCACCCGAGGACTATGGCGCAATGGTGCGGGAGGTGACGGCGGGCTGGAACGTGCGGCTGGTGTTCGAGCCGGGGCGGCTGATCGTCGCCAATGCCGGGGTGCTGCTCACCCGGGTGATCCGGGTGAAGCCGGGCGCCAGCCACCCCTTCCTGGTCGTCGACGCCGGCATGAACGACCTGATGCGCCCCACTCTCTACGACGCCTGGCACGCCATCGACGCGGTGGAACCGAAGGGCAGCCGGGCTACGGTGACCGTGGTCGGCCCGGTCTGCGAGACCGGTGACACCTTCGCCACCGCGCGGACCATGGACGAAGTCGGCCCGGACGGGCTGGTCGTCTTCCGCACCGCCGGCGCCTATGCCGCCACCATGTCGAGCACCTACAACAGCCGTCCGCTCACCCCGGAAGTGCTGGTCAACGGCGACCGCTGGGCGGTGGTCCGCCCCCGCCTCGACGTCCAGGCGCTGATCGACGCTGACGCGGTGCCCGACTGGCTCTAGCCCGGTGCCTGCCTTGCAAGCGCGGCCCCAGCCGCTAAAGCCGCCGCGACATGGCGCGCATCGTGATGAAATTCGGCGGCACTTCGATGGCGGGCATCGAGCGCATCCGTCACGTCGCGGCGCTGGTGAAGCGCGAGGTTGAGGCCGGGAACCAGGTCGCGGTCGTGGTCTCGGCCATGGCGGGCGAGACTGACCGCCTGGTGCAGCTCTGCCGGGAAGCCGCTTCGCTCTACGACCCGCGCGAATATGACGTGGTCGTGGCCTCGGGCGAACAGGTGACCAGCGGGCTGCTTGCGATTACGCTGCAGGGCATGGGGCTCAACGCCAAATCCTATATGGGCTGGCAGCTTCCGATCCTGACCAGCGGCCACGCCGCGGCCTTGATCGAGGGCATCGATTCCCAGGTGCTCGAGCGGGTGTTCGACGAGGGCGGCATCGCGGTCATCCCGGGCTTTCAGGGCGTCACCGCCGACGGTGACCTCGCGACTTTGGGCCGGGGCGGTTCGGACACGTCCGCCGTCGCCATCGCCGCGGCGATGAAGGCCGACCGCTGCGACATCTACACCGACGTCGATGGCGTCTATACCACCGATCCGCGCATCGTGCCGCGGGCGCGCAAGCTTCCCGCCGTTACCTTCGAGGAAATGCTGGAGCTCGCCAGCGTCGGCGCAAAGGTGCTTCAAACCCGCTCGGTCGGCCTCGCCATGCGCGAGAACATGCCGATCCGGGTCCTGTCCTCCTTCGACGACCGCCCGGGCACGCTTGTCGCCGGCGAAGAGGCAATCGAGGAATTCAACATGGAACGGCAGCTCATCACCGGCATCGCCTATGACAAGAACGAGGCGCGGATCACGCTCACGGGCGTGCCCGACAAACCGGGCTCGGTGGCGGCGATCTTCAAGCCGTTGGCCGAGGCGAGCGTGAACGTGGACATGATCGTCCAGAGCGTGCGCACTGCGGGGCATGAGAGCGACCTCACCTTCACCGTGCCGACAGCGTCCCTCGCGCAGACCCGCGCGGTGCTGGAAAGCATTCAGGAGAAGGTAGGGTTCGACGAGATCCTGACCGACACCAACGTCGTGAAGGTCAGCGCGGTTGGTGTCGGCATGCGCTCCAACGCCGGCATCGCGGCGCAGATGTTCGAGGCGCTGGCGGCGCGCAACATCAACATCCTCGCGATCACTACCTCCGAGATCAAGGTCTCGGTGCTGATCGCCGAGGAATATACCGAACTGGCGGTGCGCGTGCTACACACGGCCTATGGACTGGATGAAGAGGTGGACGCGTGACCTTCCGCGTCATTCCCGCCGCCCCCGTCATTCCCGCCACTTCCGTCATTCCCGCGAAAGCGGGAATCCCGCTTCTTCTCCTTTCAACCTCCTTAGAAAAGAAAGCGGGATCCCCGCTTTCGCGGGGATGACGAAATAATGATCACACAGACCCTTACCCCCTCCACCATCGGCCACGACCGCCTCCAGCGGCTGATGAAGCGCGGCACCGATTTCCTCGGCTGCGAGGTCGCGATTCTTGGCGGAGCGATGAGCTGGATTTCGGAGCGCAACCTCGTCTCCGCTTTGTCCAACGCCGGCGCCTTCGGGGTGATCGCCTGCGGGGCGATGACGCCGCCGCTTCTCGACACGGAGATCGCCGAAACCAAAAAGCGCACGTCGAAGCCGTTCGGCGTCAACCTGATCACCATGCACCCGCAATTGTCCGAGCTGATCGATGTTTGCGCAAAACACGAAGTTAGCCACGTCGTCCTCGCCGGCGGCCTGCCGCCGCCCGGGTCGATCGACCGGATCAAGGGCATGGGCGCCAAGCTGATCTGCTTCGCCCCTGCCCTTGCGCTGGCCAAGAAGCTCACCCGCTCCGGCGCCGACGCGCTGGTCATCGAAGGCATGGAAGCGGGCGGCCACATCGGGCCGGTGTCCACCTCCGTTCTCGCCCAGGAAATCTTGCCGCCGCTCGCCGCCGACGTGCCGATCTTCGTCGCCGGCGGGATCGGCCATGGCGGCGCGATCTCGGGCTACCTCGAAATGGGCGCGGTCGGCGTGCAGCTCGGCACCCGGTTCGTGTGCGCGAACGAATGCATCGCCCATCCCAACTTCAAGAAGGCGTTCATCCGCGCTTCGGCCCGCGATGCGATCACCAGCGTCCAGATCGATCCGCGCCTGCCGGTAATCCCGGTGCGTGCGATCAAGAACCGCGAAATGGAAAGCTTCGCCGCCAAGCAGCGCGAGGTTGCCGACATGCTCGACAAGAACGGCGTGGAGATGGCCGAGGCCCAGCTCCAGATCGAACATTATTGGGCGGGCGCACTTCGCCGTGCGGTGATCGACGGCGATGTCGAGAGCGGATCGGTGATGGCCGGCCAGTCGGTCGGCATGGTGAAAGGCGAAGCGCCGGTCGCTGAGATTCTGCGCCAGCTCGTCGACGAAGCCGCGCAGGCGCTGGAGCGGCGCTCCGCCTGACGCACGCGCGCGCCGGAGGGCCGCGCCGCCATTGGAACGTCCTCCCCTTTCTGTTAGCGCTCCAGCATGCCCACCGCTTCCGTCGCGTCCGCCCGTGAAATCCTGACCGGCCTCCACGACGTGATGGCCTCGCGAATGGGCGCGCAGGCCAAGCTCAACAAGGTGGTCAAGATCATCGCGGAAGCGATGGCGAGCGAAGTCTGCTCGATCTACCTGCTGCGCGACGGCGTGCTGGAGCTGTTCGCAACCGTCGGCCTCAACCAGACCGCGGTGCACGTCACCAAGCTCGCCATGGGCGAGGGCCTGGTGGGCAGCATCGCCAAGCAGGCGTCGGTGCTGAACCTCGCCGAAGCCGCCAACCACCCCGAATTCGCCTATCGCCCCGAAACTGGCGAGGAGCTGTTCCACAGCCTCGCCGGCGTGCCGATCGTCCGCAAGGAGCGCGCCATCGGCGTCCTCGCCGTCCAGCACGCCGATCCCCGCGCCTATGACGATGTCGAGATCGAGGCGCTGCAGACCGTGGCGATGGTGCTGTCGGAGCTGATCGCCAACGCCGGGCTTGCCGACAAGGCGGCTTCGGCGGCGGAGATCGCCAGGGAACAAGGCGCGGTACGCCTCGCCGGACTGCGTCTGGTTACCGGCATGGGTGCCGGGGTGGCCGTCTTCCACCAGCCGCGGGTCACGATCGAGCATACTGTCGCCGAGGATACGGAGGCCGAGCGCCACCGCGTTTATTCCGCGTTCCGCAAGATGCGCGAGCAGATCGACAACATGACCAACCAGGCCGAGTTCGGAACGGCCGGCGAGCATCAGGAGGTGCTCGAAACCTACAAGATGTTCGCCTATGACGAGGGCTGGTCGCGGCGGATCAACGAGGCGATCGACAGCGGCCTGACCGCCGAAGCGGCGATCGAGCGGGTGCGTCAGCGCATGCAGAGCCGGATGCGCGAGATCGACGATTCGTTGCTGCGCGACCGCATGCACGATCTCGACGACCTGTCGAACCGGCTGCTTCGCATCGTCTCGGGCAAGCTCGGCACCGCCGCCCAGATCGGCCTGCACGGCGATGCCATCCTGATCGCCCGAAACCTCGGCCCGGCCGAGCTGCTGGAATATGACCGGCGGCGATTGAAGGGCGTGATTTTGGAAGAAGGCTCTCTCACCGCCCACGTCACCATCGTCGCGCGGGCGATGGGTGTGCCGATGCTCGGCCGGATACGCGACGTGCGCCAGGCGGTGAGCGAGGGCGATTTCATCCTGCTCGATGGAACGGACGGCGCGGCCTTCGTTCGTCCGACCGGGCCGGTGGAGGAAGCGTTCAAGGCCAAGCTCGTCGCCACCCAGAAGAAGCGCGCCCAGTTCGCAACGCTTCGCGATCTGCCGCCGGTGACCCAAGACGGCGCCCGGATTACCGTAATGGTCAATGCCGGCCTGCGCGACGACGCCGCCGCCATTCACGCGGTGGGGGCGGACGGGATTGGCCTGTTCCGCACCGAGTTCCAGTTCCTGGTCTCGGCCAGCTTGCCCAAGCGCGAGGCGCAGCAGCGGCTGTACCGCTCCGTGCTGGATGCGGCGGGCGACAAGCCGGTGATCTTCCGCACCCTCGACGTCGGCGGCGACAAGGCCCTGCCCTACCTACAGACCGGTGAGGGCGAGGAGCGGGAAGAGAATCCGGCAATGGGCTGGCGCGCGCTCCGCCTCGCCCTCGACCGCGACGGGCTGATGAAGTCCCAGGCCCGGGCGCTACTCGAAGCGTCGGCGGGGCGGCAGCTCAACATCATGTTCCCGATGGTCTCGGAGCCCTGGGAGTTCGACGCGGCGCGCGACATCGTCGAGCAGCAGCGCGCCTGGCTGGTCGAACGCCGAAAGCAGGTTCCGACCCGCATCTCCTACGGCGCGATGCTGGAAGTGCCGGCGCTTGCCGAGCAGCTCGATCTGCTTCTGCCCAAGATCGACTTCCTGTCGATCGGCACCAACGATCTTACCCAGTTCCTGTTCGCCGCCGACCGCGCCCATCCCAAGCTTGCCGAGCGCTATGACTGGCTGTCTCCCGCCATCCTGCGCTTCCTGCGCCGGGTGACTCGCGAGGCACAGGCGGCGAACGTGCCGGTCGGCGTCTGCGGCGAAATGGGCGGGCGAACGCTTGAGGCGATGGCGCTGATCGGGCTGGGTATCGAGCGTTTCTCGATCACGCCGGTGGCGGTTGGGCCGATCAAGGCGATGATCCGCTCGCTCGACAGAGCGGCGCTGGCGCCCGCGCTGGAAACATTGCTTGCGCATCCGCCCGCCGATTTCCGGGCGGCGCTTGCCGCATGGGCCGAGGAGAATGAGGTTGCGATCGGCTGAAAGGCCCGGCTGAGCGCGACGGCTTAGGTTGACATCGGGGCGGCGCTCCTGTGTCATCGGGTTGCGCAACATAGGTTACGTGGAAGAGGCAGACGGGTAAATGGTCGACATGGGTGGGATTCAGAGCGGCGGCGGCTCCCCGGTTGGGGAACGGCTTCGCACCGCACGGGAGGCCAAGGGCATCTCGTTGCAGGACGTTGCCAGCCAGACGCGAATCCCGATCCGCCACCTCGAGCATATCGAAAAGGGCGAATGGGAAGCGCTTCCGGCGGCGACCTACAGCGTCGGCTTTGCCCGCTCCTACGCGACCATGGTCGGCCTCGATGCCGCCGAAGTCGGCCAGGATTTGCGCGGCGAACTCGGCATCTCCCGCACCCCGCACGCAAGCCCGGCCGCCGCTTTCTACGAGCCCGCCGATCCGGCGCGGGTCCCGCCGCGCTCGGTTGCGCTGATCGCGACCGTTCTCATCGTCCTTCTCGTCGCCGCTTACCTGCTCTGGCGCAGCCAGGCGGTGGGCGATGCGCCGGTCGAGCCGCAGCTTGTTGAAAGCCAGGCCCCCGCGCAGCAGGCGCAGCCAACGGCCGCGCAGCCCGCCGCGACCGGCCCGGTCGTGGTAACGGCGATCCAGGATGCGTGGCTGCGCGTCTACGAAGCCGGCGGCAAGCCGATCCTGTACGAAAACATCCTCAAGGCGGGCGAGCGTTACGAGGTTCCGGCCACGGCCACGGCACCGCAGCTTCGCACCAGCCGCCCGCAGGCGCTGCGCGTCTCGGTTGGGACAACGGTGATCCCGCCGCTTGGGGCCCCGGACAAGCTGGTCGCGGACGTCAGCATGAAAGCGGCCGACCTCGCCGCGCGTGCTCAAAGCCAGGCCGCTCCCGGGGGTGCCCAAGCGCCTGCAGCGGCTGCCCCCGGTGCAGCCGCGCCGGTTGCACCGTTGGAAGACTGATCGAACCAGCGCCGTGCTTAAGGCTGGCGACAGGCTGCCCATCCTAGTAAACGATGGATGGGTGTGGGTAGTTTGCGGGGAATAAACATGCGTTTTCATCTTCTTGGCCTCGCCCTGATGGCAGGGCTCGCGGTGCCTGCGGCGGCCCAGCAGACCGACCGGGTCGAGCGCCGCGTGGATCGGCTGGAGCAGGAAATGCGCGCCGTGCAGCGCCGCGTGTTCCCGGGCGCCACCGGTTCGATCATCGGCCCCGAGATCAACGAGCAGGTTGCCCCGCCCGAGCAGGGCGGCGTTGCGGGCGGAAGCGCGGTCGCGGACCTCACCTCCCGCGTGGATGCGCTGGAGTCGCAGCTTGCCCAGCTCACCGGCCAGGTCGAGCAGAACGGCAACCG
>DASWMM010000381.1:0-14169 GCA_036399755.1 Allosphingosinicella sp. | reverse complement strand
TTTTTAAAGCCCATCGACGCGAGCCAACTCGCCTCAGTACCCTCGCTGAGACGTGGGGCCTTTCTCCTACAAGTAGCGCGCTTCAGCAAACTGTAGGCGCTCTCAAGCAATTTGGCCTTGTCGACGATGAGGGCGCGGGGTTCGACCGCAAAGTCCAAATCTCCGAACTGGGCCGCAGAATCATAGCCGACCAGCGTCCAGGGGTGCGGCAATCGTCTCTGAAAGAAGCTGCCCGTAATCCGGTGCTGATTGCTGAGTACCTAGATCGCTGGCTCCCTACCCGGCCCAGCGACACGCACTGCACCAGCGAACTCATTTTCGACCGGGGCTTCAATTTACAGGCGGCGCGTCTGTTCCTCCGCGTTTTCGATCAAACCGTCGAGTTCGCTGGGTTTCGCGGCCCTGAGGGTGAGCGCGCGGGGGATGATACCCCCGACTCTGTCAGCATGTTGTCTGACGGGCCTGTGATGCTGCACTCTGCGTCGCAAGGTACGCCGCAGCACGCACCGCTGCCAATCGCATCCAGCTCGTCGCCGCCGTGGCACGCCCCGCTGCCAGTCGCATTTAGCTCCTCGCCGAGAGCGGACAGCACCTTAGCGGAAAGGCTCCAGGTTGTGAGTACAGGCGATCACATTCGGGTGACGGCGCTTCTCTACAACGCCTCAGAGATTGAAAAGCTGATACGGATTTTGCGTGCGAACCAAGCGATTTTGGACGAAGACCTCGCCTGAGGGCCAGTTCGCGTTTGCACCGAAATGGCGCTCTCTGATCTCCATTTCGAACTTTCTTGTCCATAATGGATCAGGTTATGTCCGAATCAGTTTGGCGTTATGGTAACTGTCTAGATCTGATTCATCAAAAACGTTGATGTTGCGCCACCGGCGCATGGACTAGCCTGCCACGGTGCCACCAAAGGAAGCAACTTCCGAGCGCGACGACGCAGACGGTGCCTCCTCTACGGCCAAGGTCGATGTGGGTGGCGTCGTTGTGACCGTCACGGTCGAAGCACAGCCGAATTCGCGCTTAAGGCGCCAAGGGCAAGACTTAGGCCGGTTAGCGCGGGCGCTATTCCGGGAGAGGCGGCGGCGTGATGAACAGTTCGCATCCAGCATCTTTGGCGAACCCTCCTGGGACATTTTGCTACATCTGTATTCGTCGTCGGCCGAGGGCCACCCGGTATCCATCAGCAATGCTTGTGCAGCCGCTTCTGTTCCGGCAACAACTGCACTCCGTTATATCAAGAAGCTGACCAGTAGTGGATATGTCGTACGCGAGCGCGTTAATAAAGGAAGATCATCCGTTCTGAAATTGACAGATCGCGCGCACGGAGAGATGACTCGTTTACTAACTGGCCTAGCTGCTACTAAGCTCTAGTCCTTGGTAACCGCTCAGTCCGGACCCCACCACAGCCCTGCATTAGCCTAAATCCGCGATTTAGCCTCTTGCCAACTAGGGCTTTGTGTCCTCTACTGAATCCACCGTGGTATCGGGATGAGGGCACATCCGGATGAATATGCAGGCAACTACGCGCCGCTTGGATGCGCTCGCACGCGATTTAGGGGCGATGCGCGAAACCCTCGATGCCGTCGCGGTGCGGGTGGAGGCCCACGGCCCACCCGATGCAGCCGTCGCCGCCGACGCGCTGCTCGCCGCGCGCCGAATCCGCGGCGAAGCGCTGGGCTCCAACCTGTTCGGCGATCCGGCCTGGGACATGCTCCTCGCCCTCTTCGCCGCCGCCGAACGCGGCGAGTCGCTCTCCGTCTCGCGCCTCTGCGCCGCCGCCGGAGTGGCCCAGACCACCGCCCTGCGCTGGATCGAACAGCTCGAACAGGCCCGGCTGGTGTCGCGCAGCGCCGACGCGGCCGATGCCCGCCGCACCCTCATTACCCTCGCCCCCGACGCCCGCGAAAAGATGCGCGGCCTGATCCGGCAGTTCGCGGTGCTGCTCACCCAGGCCTAGGCAGCCCACGATCCCTCTTTGTTCTTTTCACTTTCCTACATGCGCCCGTTCTGCCAGCACCTTGTGCATGATGGGCAAAGCACGATTCGGGCGAAGCAAAGGGGCGGGAGCGGCCGTGGGGTGCGGCGCCTCAGGGGTGGAACCCCCCCGTGAATCCATGTGCCACTTGTGCCATTCGTAACTTTTGGGACATTCCCTCGCCTGCCCGGCGCGGTGCTTGCCTCGCCATTCTCGGCGCGTGACAAAGCCGTAAAAAGCCTTAGTCTGGAAGCATATGGAACGGGGCGCGACCATCAGAACCGAGGGGGAATGCGGCATCGCCGCGGCGCTGGAAGTGGTTGGGGAACGCTGGTCGTTCCTGATCCTGCGCGGCGCCTTCAACGGCCTCCATCATTTCGAGGAATATCAGTCCACCCTCGGCATCGCCCGCAACATCTTGTCCAACCGCCTCGGCCGGCTGGTCGAGCACGGCATCCTGAAGCGCGAACCGGACTCGGCCGATCGCCGCCGCATCGCCTACCGGCTCACCGAAAAAGGGCGGGAGCTGCTGCCGGTGATGGTGGCGCTTCGCCAGTGGGGCGAGCGCTGGGTCTCGGGCGTACCGAGCAATCCGGTGCTGGTCGATCGTGCCACCCGCCGACCGATCGCGGCCATGGCGGTGCATTCGGCCGACGGGCGGCCGCTCAAGCATGGCGATATGGAATGGCTCGACCGGGCGGCGATCCCCGTTGAAAACGCCGCCTAGCCGGTCACGGCTTACTCGTAGTCGCCGCCGGCATTGTTGTTGCGCGGCGGGGCTGCGGCGGTGAGGCGAAGCGCCTCGGCCGATGCGCTGAGCGAGCCGATCGCGTCCGGAGCCTCGTCGTCGTCGACCTGGACGCGCTGCAGGTTGCCGACCAGCGATTCTTCCAGGTTGCGCGGGCGCACGGTTTCTTCAGCGATCTCGCGAAGCGCAACGACCGGGTTCTTGTCGCGGTCGCGGTCGATGGTCAGGTCGGCGCCGCCCGAAATCTGGCGGGCGCGCTGCGCGGCGAGCAGCACGAGGTCGAAACGGTTCGGAATCTTGTCGACGCAATCTTCGACGGTAACGCGCGCCATGAAGCAGCTCCGCTCTAAATTTGGGCTGTTGGAAAGGGCGGCAGGTAGCCGTGGGGCCCCGGAATGTCAATGTTTTCGGCAAGGGCTTGCCCCGGCGCCCCCCGCCCCGCATGAGCCTTCCGCTTATGGGCGAGGGTGCATTGCAGGACAGCGCGATCAAGGCCGAGGTCGGCGGCCACAGCCTCCTCTTGCTGCCCGACGGGCCGGCGCGGCTCGATGCCCTTATCGCCCTGATCGAAGGCGCGCAGGAGAGCCTGCGCTTCTTATACTACATGTTCATCGACGACGCCTCCGGCACCCGGGTGCGCGACGCGCTCATCGCCGCCGCGGCGCGGGGGGTGAAGGTGTCGCTGCTGGTCGACGGCTTCGGCTCCACCGCCAACCTCGATTTCTTCCGCCCGCTGACGGAAGGCGGCGTCGCCTTCTGCATCTTCAGCCCGCGCTGGGGCCGCCGCTACCTGCTGCGCAACCACCAGAAGCTTGCGCTTGCCGACGAGCGAAAGGTGATGATCGGCGGCTTCAACATTTCCGACGCCTATTTCGGCACCGTCGGAAGCGGCGCCTGGCGCGACATCGGCCTGCAGGTGGAGGGCGACCGCGTCGCCTGCCTGGCCGGCTATTTCGACGAGCTGTTCGGCTGGGCCCAGTCGCCCAAAAGCAAAATCCGCGCGCTCCGCCGCGTGCTTCAAAAGCACAGCGTCACCGAAGGCCCGCTCGACTGGCTGTTCGGCGGACCGACGAGGCGCCTCAGCCCCTGGGCCCGTGCCGTCCGCCGCGACATGCTCAGGGCCAGACGCCTCGACATCGTCGCCGCCTATTTCGCGCCCAGCATCGGCATGCTCCGCCGGATCGCCCGTGTCGCCCGCCGCGGCGGCCGCGCCCGCGTGGTCACCGCCGCCAAATCGGACAACACGGCCACGATCAGCGCGGCCCGCAACACTTATTGGTGGCTGCTCAAGCGCAAGGTCCAGATATTCGAATATCAGCCCACCAAGCTCCACACGAAGCTGTTCGTGGTCGACGACGTCGTCCACATCGGCTCAGCCAACTTCGACATGCGCAGCCTGTTCCTCAACCTGGAAATGATGCTCCGGGTGGAGGATGCGAAGTTCGCCGAGGCCATGCGCGGCTTCGTCGAAGGCGAGATCGCGGCCAGCCGCGCGATCACCGTGGAGTCGCACCGCAAGGAACGCACGATGCTCAACCGAATGCGCTGGGCGTTCGGCTATTTCATCGTCGCGGTGGCGGATTACCGAATTTCAAGCCAGCTCAACATCCGCGGCTAGCGGGCGCGGAACGTGGGGTGGGAGGGTCAGTCCTTCCAGCACCAGAAAAGTTGGGCCGGCGGCACGTTGATCCATTCGAAGCCGCGGTCGATACGTTCGAAATTGGGGCTCAGGAAATGGAGCACCTTGGGCGAGAATTGGTACACCAGGAACGCCCCGCCCGGACGAAGCGCTTCCGCCGTCGCCTTGGCGATCGCCGGCCCGACGCCCGGCGGCAAGGTCGAGAAGGGAAGCCCCGACAGCACGTAATCGGCATGGTCGAAGCCGAAGCTGCCCATGATCTCGCCCACGTCCGCCGCCGATGCGGTCACCGCCCGCAGCCGCGAATCGCGGATCTTGGCGTTCAGGTAGGTGGTGAAATCGGGATTGGTGTCGAGCGTCAGCAGCACCGCATCGGCCGGCAGCCGGTCGAGGATGTGCTGCGTAAAGGTGCCGACGCCCGGTCCGTACTCCACGAACAGCTTGGTGTTGGCCCAGTCCACCGGCGCCAGCATCTTGTCGATCAGCACCTTGGACGATGGGATCACCGATCCAACCATCACCGGATGCTTGATGAAGCCCTTGAGGAAAAGCCACAGCGGATGCCCGCCGCTTCGGCGCGCAAAGGTGCGCGTCCTCTGTACCTGTTCGCCGGAAAGAGTCATGCCGCGTCCCGTAAATCTTTGGATCAAAAGGTTCGTTGGCAAAACAACGCCGCAATGGCAAGGGCGGGGCATCGCCTGCCCGCCATTTCCCTCATTACGGGACGGGCCGTTCTTTTCCGGGACCTAAACCGCCATGGCGACTTCGCCCCGCCTGCCGACCAGCCGATTCGCGCTGTTGTTCGCCGTGATGCTCGTCGCCGCGGCAGGCAATACCGCCATGCAATCGCTGATGCCGTCGATCGGCCGCGAGCTCAAGATCCCCGATCTGTGGGTGGCCGTCGCCTTCAGCCTGTCGGCCGTGGTCTGGGTGTTCACCGCCCCGCACTGGGCCCGTCGCGCCGACCAGCGCGGACGCCGCGCCCTGATGCGGCTCGGCCTGTACGGCTTCATTCTGTCGATGATCGTCTGCGGAGGCGTGCTTGCCGCCGGGCTCGAAGGCTTCCTCAGCGGCACCGCCGTGTTCGTGATCTTTATCTTCGGCCGGGCCATCTACGGCACCTTTGGCTCGGCCTCGCCGCCTGCGGTCCAGGCCTATATCGCCGCCCGAAGCGAGGGCGAGCAGCGCACCGCCTACCTCGCCGCGCTTGCCTCCTCCTTCGGCCTCGGCACCATTATCGGCCCGGCAATCGCGCCGCTGTTCATCTTCCCGCCGCTCGGCCTGTCCGGCCCGTTGGTGATCTTCGCACTGATCGGCATGGTCGTGCTCGCCGCCGTGGTCACCCGCCTGCCCGACGACACCCCTACCTCCAGCGCCCGCGGGCGAATCGCCGACTACCCTAGCATCGGGGGCTCCACAGGCGAACGTGCCGCGGAATGCGACGAGCAAGCAATCGAGCCGCTGCGCTGGCGAGACCCGCGCGTGCTGCCGTGGCACATGATCGGTGTGGTCGGCGGCCACGGCCAGGCCGCCGTGCTCGGCGTCATCGGTTTCCTGGTGATCGACCGCCTGCACCTGCCCCCGTCGGAGGCACAGCATATGATCGCAATCGTGCTGATGGCCGGCGCCGCCGCCACCTTGCTCGCCCAATGGGGCCTGATCCCCCATTTCAGCCTGAACCCGCGCCAGCTCGTCCTTTGGGGGGCGCTCCTCTCCTCCGCCGGCATCCTGGTCACCGGCCTCTCCACCGGCCTCTACGGCATCACCCTCGGCTTCGCGCTCGCGTCCCTAGGCTTCGGCTTCTTCCGCCCAGGCTTCACCAGCGGCGCCTCGCTTGCCGTCACCCCCGCCGAGCAGAACGTCGTCGCCGGAATGGTCACTTCCGTCAACGGCGTCGCCTACATCGCCGCGCCGGCGCTTGCGGTTGCCCTCTACGGCATCTCCCTCCCGCTCCCCTTCCTCCTTACCGCCGCCCTGATGCTCGGCCTCGCTTTGTGGGTGGCGCTGCGGTTCCGCAGCTGACCTAACAGTCACCCCCGCGAAAGCGGGGGTCCCGCTTCTTCTTTCTTCAGCAGCAGAAGGACAGAAGCGGGATTCCCGCTTTCGCGGGAATGACGAAGGATCAGTCCGTCCCCTTGGGCCCGCGCGGCTTGAGCATGCCCGGGGAGATGAAGCCCATGCCGCCGGGGTTAGAGCTCATCGCGTCCTGCTTCAGGCTTTCCTGGATTTTCTCATAATCCTTTTCCATTTCCGGCGTCACCGATGCGCGGGTTTCCCCTAGCGCCTTCTCGAAATTCTCCATCGTCACCTGGGTGGCGTCGATCGAATTGCGCAGCGCGAACAAACCGGCGCGGCGGACAAGGTCCTCCAGGTCGGCGCCGGTGAAGCGCTCGGTGCGGGCAGCAAGGCTGTCGAGATCGATGTCGTCGGCCAGCGGCATCTTGGCGGTGTGGATGCCAAGAATGTGCCGCCGCCCGTCCCGATCGGGCACCGAGACGTAGATCAGCTCGTCGAACCGCCCCGGCCGAAGCAAGGCCGGGTCAATCAGGTTCGGCCGGTTGGTTGCCCCGATCACCACCACCGATCCGAGCTCTTCCAGCCCGTCCATTTCGGCAAGGATGGTGTTCACCACCCGCTCGGTCACCTGCGGCTCGCCAAGCCCGCCGCCGCGCGCCGGCACCAGGCTGTCGAGCTCGTCGATAAAGATCACCGTCGGCGCGACCTGGCGGGCGCGGGCGAACAGGCGGGCAATCTGCTGCTCGCTTTCGCCATACCATTTCGAAAGCAGGTCGGACGATTTGGTCGCGATGAAATTCGCCTCCGCCTCGCGCGCCGTCGCCTTGGCAAGCAGGGTCTTGCCGGTGCCCGGCGGCCCATAAAGCAGGAAGCCCTTGGCCGGCCGGATGCCCATGCGCTTGAACGCTTCCGGGCTCTTCAACGGCAGCTCGACGCCTTCGCGCAGGCGCTCGCGCGCTGCATCGACGCCGCCGATATCATCCCAGCCGACCGTCGGCGCCTGCACCATCACTTCGCGCATTGCCGACGGCTGCACCCGCTTCAGCGCTTCCTCGAAGTCCGAACCGGTCACCGACAGGTTCTCGAGCACCTCCGGCGGGATCGTGCCTTCCTCCAGATTGATCTTGGGCATGATGCCGCGCACCGCCTCGATCGCCGCCTCGCGGGTCAAAGCGGCGAGATCGGCGCCGACGAAGCCATAAGTGCGCCGCGCCAGCTCGGCGACGTTGACTCCGCCGTCCAGCGGCATGCCCCGGGTGTGGATGGCAAGGATTTCGCGGCGGCCGCGCTCGTCCGGAACGCCGATCACGATCTCGCGGTCGAAGCGGCCCGGCCGGCGCAGCGCCTCGTCGATCGCTTCCGGCCGGTTCGTGGCGGCGATGACCACAAGGTTCTGCCGCGGCTCCAGCCCGTCGAGCAGGGTCAGGAGCTGGGCGACGAGCCTTTTCTCCGTCTCGCCCTGCACCTGGCCGCGCTTGGGCGCGATCGAATCGATCTCGTCGATGAAGATGATCGCCGGCGACGACTTCGCCGCTTCCTCGAACACTTCGCGAAGCTTGCGCTCGCTCTCCCCATAAGCCGAACCCATGATTTCGGGACCGGCAATGTGGAAGAAACTCGCGTCGCTTTCATTCGCCACCGCGCGGGCCAGCCGCGTCTTGCCGGTGCCTGGAGGGCCGTAGAGCAAAACCCCCTTTGGCGGATCGACGCCGAGCCGCTCGAATATCTCCGGGTAGCGCAGCGGCAGTTCCACCATCTCGCGAAGCTGGTCGATGGTCGTGCCCATGCCGCCGAGATCGTCATAGGTGACGTCCGCTCGGCGCGTTTCCATGGCCTGGGCGAACTCGGGAAGCAGTTCCACCTCGGTGTTGGTGTCGATATGGACGATGCCCTTGGGCGCGGTCGAGACCACCGTCAGGCGGATCTCCTGCAAAGCATAAGCCGGCGCATAGAGCATCTGGCGAAGCTCGGGCGGAATGTCGCCGCGCTGCACCTGCTGCTGGCCGGTGGTGGCGACCACGTCGCCCGCAGTCAGCGGCTTCAGCCCGAAGCTGCGCTTCAGCGCCTGGGCCGATCCATGCAGCCGCAAATTCTTCTGCGCCGGCGCGAACACCACCCGCTGCGCCGCCTTCGATTCGGCTTTCCGCAAGGTTACGTAATCGCCCGATCCGATTTCGGCATTGGCGCGCTGCAGGCCGTCCAGGCGGATGATGTCGAGGCCTTCATCCTCCGAATAGGGGCCGACCGCCCGGGCCGGGGTGCCGCGCTTGCCGGTCACCTCGATCACGTCGCCCTCCGCCAGGCCCAGTTCGGCCATCAGCCGCCGCGGCAGGCGGGCCAGGCCGCGGCCGCTATCCTCCGGCCGCATCGTCGCCACCTGAAGCCGGGTCGGCTGCTTTTCCTCGTCCGCCATTTCGGCTTCGCTCCTCGCTCGTTCGTTACGGCAGATAGGGTTGGGAAACGGCAGCGCCAGCGTTCCGGGTCCGCACAGCGCAAAAAAAGGGCCGGTTCCGAAGAACCGACCCTGTAAAGTTTTTAGGAGAGGATGCCTGAAAGGCAGGGTCGTTCTCTGCCTCCGCAGAAATTTGTGCAAGTGCGAAGAAATATGCTACGGGTGCATCAACTGCACTCGACACCTAAGGGGAATGGCTGCTCGTTTCGCCGCCAACCACAGGTGCAGTGCACAAAAGAGGTGCGTGAACCATGCGCAGACTGCCGCCCCTCACCGCCATCGAGGCCTTCGTCCAGGTCGCGCGCTTGGGCTCGCTTAAGGCCGCGGCCGAAGCGCTGGCGCTGTCCTCGCCAGCCTTGACCCGGCGAATTCAGGCGCTGGAACGCTTCGTCGGCCATCCCTTGTTCGAGCGCCGCCACCATGGCGTCCACCTCAACACCGACGGCGACCGGCTGCTGACCGACATCGGCCCCTCGATCGACGCGCTTGCGGTGGCGATGGAGCGGGCGGCAGGCAATCGCGAAATGATGCGCCTGCGCCTCGCCGTGCCCTCGCTGTTCGCTTCGCAGCGGCTGATGCCTGCTTTGCCGTCTCTCAGAAGCAAGCACCCGGATTTCCACATCGATCTCGACACCGGCCACAACCGCCTCGCCCGCCTCGACGACGGCCTTGACGCCGCCATCGCGATCACCGCCGACATCGACCCTTCGCTGTACGCGCGCCGGATCGCCAACAATTGCATCATCGCCATCGGCTCGCGCGATGTGCAGGCCGGGCCGAACGCGATCCACGATCCGGCGCAACTCGCCGGCGCCACCATCTACCTTCACCGCGACATGCCGGAAACCTTCGCCCATTGGGCGCGCGCCATCGGCATGCCCGATCTTCAGCCCGCGGCGGTGGACAGCTTCGATTCGGGCCAGCTCATTCTCGATGCCGCCGCCCAGGGCCTCGGCGTCGCCTTCATGCTTGAACCCCACCTCAGCGCCTCGTCGGACCCGCGGCTGGTGCGGCTGTTCGATCACCGGGTGGAAAGCCCCTACAGCTACTGGTTCGCCTGCCGCCGCTCGGCGCTGTCGCGGCGGCCGGTGAAGATCTTCCACGATTGGCTGTTCGACGAAATGCTCGCCGCCTAGACCTTGATGGCCGCGATGATCCTGCGCATCGCCGCGCGCGGCAGGAAACGGTTGGCCTGTGCGCCAACCCGGTTCTTGAGGCCGGGAATAACGATGGCGCGGTTGCGCTCCAGCCCCTTCAGGCCCTCGCGCACCACACTCACCGCGTCCCCGCCCATCCGGGCAAGTCGGCTGTCGGCGGCGCCCGCGACCTGGAAGAACTCGGTCTGCGTCGGCCCCGGGCAGAGCGCGCTCACCTTCACGCCGGTGCGCTTCAGCTCCTGGTGTAGCGCCTCGGTAAGCGACAGCACAAAGGCCTTGCTGGCGTAATAAACCGCCATATGCGGCCCTGCCTGAAAGGCGGCGGTGGATGCGACGTTGAGGATGCCGCCGCGCCCCCGCTCCACCATGCCCGGTACGGCGAGGCGGCAAAGCTCGGTCAGCAGCCGCACGTTGAGGTCGATCATCGCCGTTTGCCGCTCGGCGGGCAGCCGGTCGAACCGCCCGGCCAGGCCGAACCCGGCATTGTTGATCAAGGTGTCGACGTGGAAGCCCTTGGCCTGCAACCCGGCCATCAACTTCGCGGCGGCACCGGGCGCCTCGAGGTCGGCGACGATGACCTGCGCACCGCCCACCTCCGCCGCCAGCGCCGCGAGCCGCTCCCGCCGCCGGGCCACCAGGATCAGCGCCTCGCCCCGTCGGGCGCATTGGCGCGCGAATTCCGCGCCAAGCCCCGCCGAAGCGCCGGTGATCAGGGTGGCCGGCTTCGTCACCTTAGCGGAGCGTCGCCTTGACGATCTTGCCGGGCTGGCGCGGCGGCTCGCCCTTCGGAAGGGCGTCTACGTGCTCCATGCCTTCGCTCACCTGACCCCAGACCGTGTACTGGCCGTCCAGGAAGCGGGCATCGTCGAAGCAGATAAAGAACTGGCTGTTGGCGCTGTTCGGATTGTTGGTGCGCGCCATCGAGCAGGCGCCGCGCACGTGCGGCTCCTTCGAGAACTCGGCCTTGAGGTCCGGCTTCTTGGAGCCGCCTGAGCCGGTGCCGGTCGGATCGCCGCCCTGCGCCATGAAGCCGGGGATCACGCGGTGGAAGACGACGCCGTCGTAGAAACCTTCGCCGACCAGTTCCTTGATGCGCTCGACGTGGCCGGGGGCAAGGTCGGGGCGAAGGGTGATCACGACGTCGCCGCCGCTGTCGAGGCTGAGGACCAGGGTGTTGAGCTCGTCGGCCATGAGGTGGCGCCTTTCTGCTGGGGGGTGATTTCGCCACCGCCCTTAAGCCCGCCGCGCCGCCTCCGCCAGCCTTGCCTTATCGACAGCGCGGCGTGCGCGGCCTAGGGAACGGGCCGGGTAGGGCAGGCTAAGCGAGGGAGGCAGGATGAGCGACATCGACATCGAACTCACCGCCGCTCCGCCGGCCGCCGACACGCGCCTGGACGAGGACGACCGGCTGCGGCCTGAGTTTGTGCGCGAGGTGATGGACCGCGTCGAGGCCGGCGACGTGGACGCCGCCCGCGCGCTCGTTGAGCCGCTTCATCCGGCGGACATCGCCGACCTTTTCGAGCTGGTCGACCGCGACGACCGCCGCGCGCTTGCCGAAGCGCTCGAGGAGATTCTGGGCGGCGACGTGCTTGCCGAAATGAACGACCACGTCCGGGACGACGTGATCGAGGATTTCGAGCCGCACGAAGTCGCCGAAGCCGTCGGCGAGATGGAGACGGACGACGCCGTCGCCATGATCGAGGACATGGAGGAGGACGAGCAGCGCGCCGTGCTCCGCGCCCTCGACCCGGACGACCGCGCCGCGATCGAGCAGGCGCTGGCCTTCCCCGAGGAATCAGCCGGCCGCCTGATGCAGCGCGATCTGATCGCGGTGCCGGAGCATTGGACGGTCGGCCACGTCATCGACTATCTGCGCGCCGGCGACACTTTGACCACCGACTTCTGGGAAGTGTTCGTGGTCGACGGCCGCCACCATCCGGTCGGCACCTGCATGCTGAGCTGGATCCTGCGCACGCCCCGCCACGTCGCGGTCGCCGACGTCATGAAGCGCGAGCAGACCTTGATCCCGGTCGATATGGACCAGGAGGAAGTCGCCCTTCGCTTTCAGAAATACGCGCTCATTTCCGCGGCGGTGGTGGATCAGTCCGGCCGGCTCGTGGGAATGATCACCGTCGACGACATCGTCCACAACATCCAGGAAGAAGCGAGCGAGGATGCCCTCCTCCTCTCCGGCGTGGGCGAAGGCGACATCAACGAATCCGTGGTGGAGAGCTACAAGGCGAGGGTCCGCTGGCTGATCGCCAACCTCGGCACCGCGCTGATCGCCGCCACCATCATCGGCCTGTTCCAGGGCACGATCTCCAGGATGGTGGCGCTCGCCGCCCTGATGCCGATCGTCGCCGGGGTCGGCGGCAACGCCGGTACGCAGACCTTGGCGGTCACGGTGCGCGCGCTTGCCACCAATCAGCTCACCCAATCGAACACCTGGCGCGTCATCGTGCGCGAGATCCGGGTCGCCTGCCTGAACGGCATAACGGTTGCGGTTCTGATCGGGCTGGCGGTCGCCTTGTTCTTCGCCAATCCGATGCTCGGCGGGGTGATCGCGGCGGCGATGCTGACCAACATCGTGATCGCCGGATTCGCCGGCGTGATGGTGCCGGTGGCGCTCGACCAGGCGGGCGCCGATCCGGCGGTGGCCTCGTCTGTGTTCGTCACCATGGTCACCGATTCGATGGGCTTCCTGGTCTTCCTGGGCCTCGCCTCCGCCTCCGGTCTGGTTGGCTAAGCTGTTGATCGAACGCGGCTAATCGGCCACAAGACCAACGATGTCCT
Source organism: Allosphingosinicella sp. (assembly GCA_036399755.1). GTDB lineage: Bacteria > Pseudomonadota > Alphaproteobacteria > Sphingomonadales > Sphingomonadaceae > Allosphingosinicella. Next base: position 1,386 of record DASWMM010000381.1, on the reverse strand, counting down.
CCCTCCACATCAGCAAGGTCGCCGTAGGCTGCGCGAGCATATCGACGCTCGAGAAGCGGCAAAGGCTGCGGCTTGCGGACGGCGTCGTGCCGCTCGTCACCCGCTTCATGCCCAAGCGCGCGGAGGAGCTGGTCGGCGGATCGGTGTTCTGGATCGTCAAGCACCGCATCGCCGCCCGCCAGACCATTCTTGCGCTGGCCGCGCGGGAATCTGACCGCCGTACGGTGATCAGCCTTTCGCCCGATCTGGTACCGGTGCGGGCAGTGCCGAAGCGCGCGCACCAGGGCTGGCGCTATCTCGACGCGGCCGATGCGCCACCCGATTTCGGCGACGGTGAGGATGACGGGCTGCTGGAACTGCCGGCCGAGCTTGCCGGCAAGCTTTCGGCGCTGCTGCTGATCTAGTTACTTGCCGCAGCGCACCTGGCCGGCGGCCGGGCCGGTAACGGTGCAGGCCGGGGTGCCCAGCACCTCCACGTCGCCGCGGCCTAGTGCGGTCACGCGTGCCTTGCGGATTACCGTTATCGCAACGCTGCCCGAGGTCGATGCGGAAAGCTCAAGATCGTCCGCCTGAAGCGCTTCGCCGTCGAGGTCGCCGGTGCCGGAGATGGTGGCGCGCACGATCTTCGCCTTGCCGCCCATCTGAAGCGTGCCCGAGCCGACGAGGGCAAGGCCGAGCGTGTCCGCCTCGACACTGCCGACGCTCAGCCTTCCGTTTCCAGAAACGCCGAGATCGACACGCAGGCCGCGCACCCGGTCGATCGCGAGGCTACCCGCCCCGACGACCGAGGCGCTGCGCAGGCTGCGTGCGGAGAGGTTGAAACGCACCGGCCCCGCCGGCGCGTTGCGGGCGCTGCCCCAGGCCGACGGGTTCGGGCGGATGCGCAGAGTGCGTCCCTGCACGTCCACCAGCACGCGGTCGATGGCGGCCTGGTCGCCGGTCGCCACGGCTTTGGTGGTTCCGCCGGTTGAAAGCGTCACGTCATAGGGGCCGTCCACCTGCACCCGATCGAAATCGGTTACGGAGTAAACCCGGTCGGCGGCGGCTGCCGGCGCCGCGGCGGCCAGCATCAAAAAGATGGGCATGATCCTCATGGCGAGGACCATGCCCGATAATGGTTAACGCGGTGTTGCAATCGTTCAGCCGGTGCAGCGCGCGTCGCCGGAGCCGACCTTGTTGATCTCGCACTTCGCGCCGCCCGCCAGGGTCACGTCGCCCGAGCCGACGATCGAGATCTCAGCCGCTTCGGTGGCTCGGCCGTTGACGTTGCCCGATCCCGCGATCGACACGGTGGCGCGCCGCGCATCCAGCCCGGCAAGATCGAGATCGCCCGAGCCGCCGATCGACGAGTCCGTGCTGACAGCCGTTCCCGCCGCCGTGATGTTG
>DASWMM010000380.1:0-2935 GCA_036399755.1 Allosphingosinicella sp. | reverse complement strand
ACCACCCTTCAAGGGCACCCGCCAAAGTAGTACTTTGGCGGGAACCCGGGTGGTTCCCCTTCCCATCCTCAGGATGAGGAGGAACTGGGAGCCGGCACCGCTCCAGCGGCTCCACCGACCACAACGCCCCCGGCGCATCGGTCAGCAACTGCCCCTCCAGCTCCTGCAGCGCCAGCCGGGTCCCCGCATAGCGCTGGTAGACATGCTCGGTAAAAGCCCGCGATATGTGCGGATTGCGCGCCGTCGGACCGCCCGTCAGGATCGTGCCCGGCGACTCCAAAATCCCCCGCAGCACCGGCCCCGGCAGCGGCGTCGTCGTGATCAGCGCCCGCGGCACCTCGCCAAGCCTCAGCCCAAGCCGAAGCATGTCCCAGCATTCCTGCCCGTCGCGCCATTTCGCCAGCTCGTCGCACCACGCATAATGGTGCTCCGGCCCGCGCAGCATGCCCGGCGTCGCCCCCGAAAACAGCCGCGCCTCGCTGCCGCCCTTGAAGCGCAGCAGGCCGCGCGCAGGAAACCACTCGTCCACATAGGGTTCCGCCACGGCAAGAAGCCCGCTTTTCCCCTCCACCATCACGCTCCGCCCCTCGGCCAAAGTCGCCGCGACCAGGGCGATGCGGATCGGCGCCTTGCCCTGCGCGTCCGCAACCAGGCTCGTCACCCACTCCGATCCCGCCCGGGTCTTGCCGAATCCGCGCCCGGCCATCACCACCCAGGTCGGCCAGTCGCCCGGCGGCGCGGACTGGCCGTCATGCACCCACGACGCCCAGTCGCGGTCAAGGGCGTCCGCCTCCTCCAGCGCCAACATGTTGACGCAAAGGGTCCGCGCCTCCTCCGGCAGGCCCAGCAGATAGCCGGAGATATCCGTGTCCGCGGGCAGGCATCTGCTAAATTTCGCCACGGGACCGCGCCATCGCCGAAAGCTTCGCAAGAATGGAGCTTCGCACCTCGTCGAGCTTGCGCGGCCGCGGCTGCCAGCCGCCGCGCCGCCGGTGCGCGTTCTTCTCGGACGCCGGCGTCTGCCGGTACATTTTAACCACATCGATCGCCTGCTGTACCGTCATCGGCGGCAGCAACGCGCCGTCGGGCGGCGGCCGTCCTTCCAGCGCCTCGGCCTGCGCGATCAGCAACTGGTCGAGCCGAGCCACGCCCTGCGCCCGCGCCGCGTCGCACGCGCCCTCGAACTCGGCATTCCGGCGCCGCCGGCCGAACACCGCCTGCGGCGAAAACCCGGCCGCCGCCGCCGCCGCCGCATAGCTCGCCCCCGTCGCCAGGGCGTCGAGAAACAGCTCCTGCACCGCATCGTTCCACCGCTCCTCGGACGATTGCCGGATATGAGGCCCATGCGACCCCCCGCTCCGAACCACCGTCCCCGCCGGCCCCTTCGCCCGCTTGGTCTTCCGCTCACCCGCCACGATAACGCTCCTTCTGCTCCTACTTGCATAAGTAGAACATAAGGAGTACAGTGCAGGAAGTGTTTTCTGCGCGGGCGCGTAAGCCGTTGCCCGGCAACGAAAAACGGCTGAGTTGTCCTATTCGACTCGAACAAAGTCCTACGCTTGAGCGGCCGAGCGCAGCTGAGCCTGTCCTGAGCTTGTCGAAGGGCCGGCTGCGCAGCAGCCGACGAAGCAGCGCGGAGAGTTCCGCGAAAGCCGGCCAGCGGGTCGCCCTGGCGAACCCGTCTGACCTTACGGGATTAACTCCCGTGACGGCTCCCGAGCCACCGGTATGCCCCTTCCCTTCCCTTCCCTCCCCTCTCCCCTCTGCGGGAGAGGGCGACTCGCGCGGCAGCGCGAGCGGGGTGAGGGCCTTAGCCCGTCTGAGAATTAGCCGTCGGAGCAGCGCGGCGGTGCTTCACTGGACAACAGAGTGCTTCAACGATCTCTCGCCAGTGACCCCGAGCAGCATAGCAAAAGCCGACGCCGCAAATCTGCTATGCGAGTGCAAGGGCGTCTCTCACTCCGCGCCGCCGGGACAGCTACTGATATGGCGATCCAACCAGTCAGCAGCTTCACTTCGAACGTACCACCGCCTGTCGCGCGGGGTACATCCGGTAAGCGGCCGAACTTTGCTTCCAGGGCAGCGCGGACCATCGGCGGAATACCTTCGAACATGAATTCGTAGGTGAGCTGCATTATACCCTTGAAGGTGTCCCTTCGATGAAGCCGATTGCTTCCGTAAAAGCGGCGATCCGGAAGCCAAACGTCAACGGGATTTTCCCTAAGCCCGGTACCGCCATCAGCGTTCCCGCCGGAACACGACTGTCGATAAAGTTTTGCAGTATGGTCGGTTGGTCCCGATGGACCGAGATGAACTCATCCCCAGAATAGAAGTCATACCCGTCGTCTCCTTCAAGCAACTCGTTAAGTTCCCTCAACATCGGTGCCGATTTGGCAACTTTCACCTGGGCATGCAGCCGTCCGTCCTCAGACCTGCGCACCTCGCCGCCGGTGATCGGAAGTTCGAGGCCGTTTATATCTTCGAGCGGAAGGAGCGGGTGATTACTCGCGTGGTTGTCGTACTTCACGTAGCCACCAATGATCTGGACCATGGAAGCCACTCCTGGGCCCAGCGGTTTGCCTGGATCTACAGCGAACACCTTCAGCTTACGCCTAATTGCTTCAGGCCCCACAAGATTGCTTAACGCCAAGAATATTTCTTCGTTGTCCTCCCAAGCCCATGACATCATAGGCGTGTCGAGCATACTTGCTCGGTAAAGAAAAAAGGTTCGTCCATTTGTAATTAGAAAAAACAAAGCCGCCACCTCGGGATGGGCAGCGTAGGTATGGGCTTGCTCTACTACATCCCGCGTTAGTGCCTCAGAAGGCGCTTTAACCTCGACGACCCACCTCCTATAAGAAGTGACTTCCAATATGTAGTCGGCACGCCCGACGAGAGCCGGATCCTTCTTAGGATTCTTTCGTCCCAGAAAAGC
>DASWMM010000379.1:0-2384 GCA_036399755.1 Allosphingosinicella sp. | reverse complement strand
GCGTCAAGCGCGGCGCCCTTCAGCGCGTTGTAGCCGGCCGGATCGACGACCGAGAGGAACAGCACCGCGAACAGCACCCCCGCCGCGGCTACCACATAGCCGAAGAACCGTCCGTATTGCGCCCTGCGGGAAAAGCCGGGGCGCCGGGCCGATGGCGGCGCCATGATCTACTTGCCCCTCGGCTCAGGCGGTCTGGAGAACGCCGCGGAAGATTTCCTCCTCCAGCGCCCGGCCGGTGCCGATGGCGACGCAGGTCAGCGGATCCTCCGCAACGGTGACCGGAAGACCGGTTTCGTCGCGAAGCACCTCGTCCAGCCCCTGCAGCAAAGCGCCGCCACCAGTCAGCACGATGCCCTGGTCGACGATGTCGGCGGCCAGTTCCGGCGCGGTGTTCTCAAGCGCGATCCGGACGCCCTCGACGATGGTGCCGACCGGCTCCGAAAGCGCTTCGGCGATCTGGCGCTGGTTGATCACGATTTCCTTGGGCACGCCGTTGACCAGGTCGCGGCCCTTGATGTGGACGCTCAAGCCGTCGCCGCCATTGGGCGGCGGCTTGGCGATGCCGACCTGCTTCTTGATCCGCTCGGCCGTGGCTTCGCCGATCAAGAGGTTGTGGTTGCGGCGGACGTAGGACGAAATTGCCTCGTCCATCTTGTCGCCGCCGACGCGGACGGACGTGGTGTAGGCAAGGCCGCGCAGCGACAGAACCGCAACTTCCGTCGTGCCGCCGCCGATATCGACCACCATCGAGCCGATCGGCTCGGTCACCGGCATGTCGGCGCCGATCGCGGCGGCCATCGGCTCTTCGATCAGCCACACCTGCGAAGCGCCTGCGTTGGACGCGGCGTCGCGGATCGCGCGGCGCTCGACCGAGGTGGAGCCCGACGGAACGCAGATCACGATCTCGGGCCAGCGCGGAAAGCGGCGCTTGCCGTGCACCTTTTGGATGAAGTGCTTGATCATCTGCTCGGCGACATCGATGTCGGCGATCACGCCGTCGCGAAGCGGGCGGATCGCCTCGATCTGGTCGGGGGTCTTGCCCATCATCATCTTGGCGTCGTCGCCGACCGCCTTTACGCGCTTGACGCCGTTGATCGTCTCGATGGCGACCACCGACGGCTCGTTCAAAACCACGCCGCGACCGCGAACGTAGACGACAGTGTTGGCGGTGCCGAGGTCGATGGCCATGTCGTGGGAGGGGAATTTGAAGAAACGCATGAAGGACATGGTGGCTTTGTCTCACTTCCTGGCACAGCGGGAATCGGGCTGAAAAACGCCGGCCCCGCCCGAATGGTGTCTCTATAGATTGCGCCCGCTCCGCGCGCCACCGAAAGGTAAACGACGCCCTCGCGGGAGGGCGCCGCTTGGGTTAGAGGAAAAGGCATGTCAATACGCCGCCTTCCCGAGCATCTCGTCAACCGCATCGCCGCCGGCGAAGTGGTGGAACGCCCCGCCAGCGCGCTGAAAGAGCTGGTGGAGAATGCGATCGACGCCGGCGCCAGCCGGATCGCCGTGTCGCTGGGCCAGGGCGGCATCGGCCGCATCGAAGTGGTGGACGACGGCTGCGGCATGGACCGGGACGACATGGCGCTTGCCCTGGAACGTCACGCCACCTCCAAGCTGCCCAGCGAGGAGATCGAGGCGGTGACCACGCTCGGCTTTCGCGGCGAGGCCCTGCCGTCGATCGCCAGCGTCGCGCGGCTCTCCATCGAAAGCCGGGTGCGGGGCGCCGACGGCTGGTCGCGCGTCGTGGACAACGGCCAGGTGACGGGGGAGGGGCCTGCCGCGCTCCCGCCCGGCACCCGCATCCTGGTCGAGGATCTGTTCGCCCGGGTGCCCGCACGCCGCAAGTTCCTGCGCTCCGAGCGCTCTGAATATGCCGCCTGCGTCGATGTCGTGAAGCGCCTTGCCATGGCGCGCCCCGACATCGGCTTCACGCTCGAGCATGACGGGCGCCGCAACCTCTCCGTCCAACCCGGCGAGGACCGGCCGGCGCGGGTGGCGGCGCTCACCGACCGCGCCCTGTTCGAAAACAGCGTTGCGGTGGATTATGCCCGCGGTTCGGCAATGCTCGGCGGCGTCGCTTCGCTGCCGACCTTCAACCGCGGCGTCGCCGACCACCAATATCTGTTCGTAAACGGCCGCCCGGTGAAGGATCGCCTGCTGATCGGCGCCCTCCGAGCCGCCTATCAGGACATGCTCGCCCGCGACCGCCACCCGGTCGTCGCCTTGTTCATCGACCTTCCCGGCGCGGAGGTCGATGTCAACGTCCACCCGGCCAAGACCGAAGTCCGCTTTCGCGAGCCCGCCTTGATCCGCGGCCTAATCATCGGCGGCCTCCGCCATGCGCTCGACGAAGGCGGCTTCCGAAGCGCCCAGCCAGC
>DASWMM010000378.1:0-19225 GCA_036399755.1 Allosphingosinicella sp. | reverse complement strand
TCCTCGAAGACGTCGAGCAGCGGCTTCCAGCGCCGGGCCAGTTCGGCGAAACCTTCCTCGACAAGGCCCTAGGGCCGCTGCGGCCATGGGTAAACCGTGTGCCAGAGGAGCGCTCCGGAAAAGGTCGGGTGCGCTTTGAGGCCCAACCGCCGGCTCGCCCGCGCCGCCATGCGGAGCTGCTCCATCGCCCACTGCGTTCGCTCGGCAGGCTTACCCTGCACCTCGGGTGCGGCGAAGCCGTCGAACAGTTCGTCATACGCGGGATGGACGGCAACCAGCTGGCCCTGGAGGTGGGTAGAAAGCTCGGTGATCTCCACCCCCGCTTCGCGGCAGGTGCCGGCGATCTCGTCGCAATAATCCTGGCTGTTCGCCGCCTTGGCGAGATCGAACAGCCTCGCATCCCAGGTCGGGATCTGCACGCCTTTGTAGCCGAGCCCACCCGCCCACCGCGCCATCGCCTCAAGCGAGTTGAACGGCGCCTCGTCGCCGGCGAACTGCGCCAGGAAAATCGCGGGACCTTTCACCTTTTTCTCCTTTTCGAAGCGCCCGCCGCGCGGGGCACGGTTGTGGCGCGGATGCTTACAAGTCGACCCACGCCCCGCCCTGTGCGCTGCTGTCGTGTGCGGCCTGGATGAAGCGCATGCCGGCCATTCCCGCCTCCAGGCTCGCATAAGCCGGGGCGGCGGGGACGTTGCCGCGCACGGCCTCTGCAAAGTCGCGGTAGATGTTGGCAAAGGCTTCGAAATAGCCTTCCGGATGGCCCGACGGCAGCCGAGTCACCGCCATCGCCTCCGCACCGAGATAGGCCCGGTCGCCGCCCGGCGACCAGAGCTCCTCCGGCCGCCCGCGGCGCGCGACGCGCAAGGCATTGGGTTGCTCCTGGCGCCAGTGAAGCCCCGCCTCCTCGCACCAGACCGAGATTTCCAGCCCGTTGGCGTCGCCGGTGCAAATCTGGCTCGCGATCAGGGTGCCTCGCCCGCCCCCTTCGAGGTGAAACATCGCCGCGCCGTCGTCGTCGAGCAGCCGCCCCGGCACTGCGGCGCGAAGCTCGGCGGAGAGCCGCGTCATCCGCTCGCCGGTGATGAATTCCGTGAGGTTGAAGGCGTGGGTGCCGATGTCGCCGAACGCGCCGGCAAGGCCTGAACGGGCGGGATCGATCCGCCACTCGGCCTGCTTGCCGGCGCCGTCTTCAGCCTTTGCCAACCAGCCCTGCGTATAGCGCACCGCCACGCGCCGTACCGCGCCGAGTTCGCCGCCCGCCACCAGGGCGCGCGCCTGCCGGACCATGGGATAGGCGGCGTAGGTGTGGGTAACTCCGACCCGCGCGCCGGTCCGCGCCGCCGCTTCGGCGAGCGCGTGCGCCGCTTCCAGTGTGTCGGTCAGCGGCTTGTCGGTCAGCACCGGAAAGCCCGCCTCCATCGCCGCGATGGCGACCGGCGCGTGCATGTGGTTCGGGGTAACGATCGCGACGAACTCGGCGCGCTCGCCTTGGGGAAGCGCCGCCTCGGCCGCGATCAGATCCCGCCAACCCGCATAGCAACGCTCCGGAGGAAGCCCGAGGGTCTCGCCCGAGCGCCGGGCCTTTTCCGGGTCCGAACTCAGCGCCCCGGCAACGAGCCGGCAATTGCCAGCAATGGCGGCGGCAGTGCGGTGGACCGGCCCGATGAACGCGCCCTCCCCCCCGCCGACCATCGCGAAGCGGACCGGCGCCGCCATCAGCGCAGGCCCTCCAGGTAGGAATAGCTTTGCGCCAGCGCCTCCAGCGGCGGCTGCGTGAAAGGCGGCTCCTGCTCGACGAAGTAGGAATGAATGCGCGCCCGCCGCGCCGCCGCGAACACCGCCGGCCAATCGATCGTGCCGCGGCCGACCGGCACGGTGGTGAGGTTCGCGGCGATCCGCCCCGGCGTCCGCTCGTCGGTGGCGATATCCTTGACGTGAAGGAGGCGGATGCGATCGCGGTAGCGTGTGATCGCCTCGACCGGATCGTAGCCGGCCGCCGCCGCCCAGCCGATGTCGAGCTCCAGCGAAACGAGGCCGGGGTCGGTCAGCCGAACGATCTCGTCCATGCCAAGCTTGCGCTGGTAGGCGAGAAACTCGGCCGAATGATTATGGTAGGCGAAGCGCAGGCCCATGTCGCGGGCGCGGCGGCCGATGCGGTTCATCGCTTCGGCGTTCGAGTGCCAGGCCTCCAGCGTCATTGCCTTGGAAACGGCGCGGTTCCAGTCCAGCCCTTCCGGCATCGGCCTGCCGGGCTTGGGGGAGGAGCCGACCACCCAGGTTGCGCCGGCATCGCGCGCCTCGGCGAGCCGGGTCTCCGGATCGGCGATAAGGTCGCCCATCGAGAAGTGGCAGGAGACGGGATCGAGCCCGGCCTGCACCACGGCCCGGCGAAACGCGGCGGGCGTGCGGTTCTGCCAACCCGCCGCCTCGATCCGGCGATAGCCGATCCGGCGAAGCGCCCGCAAAGTCCCTTCGAAGTCGCGCGCAAGCTCGTCCTTGACGGTCCAAAGCTGCACGCCGGGCTGGATGCCGAGCGGAACGGCGGCGGCGGCGCGCGGGTGGGAGAGAATGGCCGAGCCGGCGATGCAGGCACCGCCGAGAAGAAAGCTGCGCCGCGTCGTTTCGCTCATCCCGTGCCCCTGCCCGTTCGCGCTCTCCAAGCGGCGCATGCCCCCTTTGTGGCCGAGCGAGAGTCGGGCTGGCAAGCGCTTGTTTGAGGAGAAACGGCCCGTGCCGGGCACGGGCCGCTTTCCATCACGGGTTATAGGCACGCTCCCCATGGGCGCTGATGTCGAGCCCTTCGCGCTCCTCATCCGCGCTCGGGCGCAGGCCAATGGTCTTGTCGATTGCGACGAACAGCACCGCCGAGACGCCGCCCGACCACAGCAAGGTTACCCCGACAGCCTTGATCTGGGTGACGAGCTGGGCTGCCATGTCGTAGGCGCCGGGGACGGCGGGCAAGACCGTATAGTCGAGCCAGCCCTGCCCGCCGAGCACCGGATCGGCGACGATGGCGGTGCCCAGCGCGCCGACGATGCCGCCGACGCAATGGACCCCAAAGACGTCGAGCGAGTCGTCATATTTGAACTTCGACTTCACGCTGCTGACGAACAGGTAGCAGACGCCCGCCGCGGCCGCGCCGAGCACGATCGAGGTCATCGGCGCACCGAAGCCCGAGGCCGGGGTGATCGCGACCAGCCCCGCCACCGCGCCGGTTGCGCCGCCGAGCAGGGACGCCCGTTTGTGGACGATCTGTTCGATCATCGCCCAGGTGAGCGCCGCCGCGGCGGTTGCAACGAAGGTGTTGATGAAGGCCACGGTGGCGACGCCGTTGGCCTCCAGGTTGGAGCCCGCGTTGAACCCGAACCAGCCGACCCACAGCAGCGAGGCGCCGATCATGGTCATGGTCAGCGAGTGCGGCGGTAGCGAATCAGAGCCGTAGCCGAGGCGCTTGCCGATCACGAGGCAGCCGACGAGGCCCGCAATACCGGCGTTGATGTGAACCACCGTGCCGCCCGCGAAATCGAGCGCGCCCCAGCCGTAGAGAAGGCCGTAGTCGCCGGGCTGGTTGGGGAGGAAGTCCGGGCCCGCCCAATACCAGACCATGTGGGCGATCGGGAAATAGACGATCGTCAGCCACAGCACCACGAACAGCATCAGCGGCCAGAAGCGGATTCGCTCGGCGAAGGCGCCGACGATCAGCGCCGGCGTGATGCAGGCGAAGGTCATCTGAAAGACGACATAGGCATATTCGGGAATGTAGACGCCGTTGGAGAAGGTGGCGGCAAGCGTGGTTGCGTCCACTCCCCGCAGGAAGGCCTTGGAGAGGCCGCCGATATAAGGGCTGCCGCCGGTAAAGGAGAGGCTGTAGCCCCACGCCACCCAGACCAGCGACGCGATCGCCACAATGGTGAGCACCTGCATCAGCACGGACAGCATGTTCTTGGCCCGCACCAGCCCGCCGTAAAACAAGGCCAAGCCGGGCACCGACATCATCAGCACGAGCACGGATGAGATCAGCACCCAGGTGGTATCGCCCTTGTCCGGCACGGGCGGCGCCGCGGCGGTTGCGGTTGCGGCCGCGTCCTGCGCCCAGGCGGGCATTGCAAGGAATGCCGCGGCCCCCAAGGCTGCAGCGGCGCTCCCCCAGGATTTCACTGGACGCTTCATGGTCATACCTTCCTCAGAGCGCGTCATGATCGGTTTCTCCGGTGCGGATTCGAACCGCCTGTTCGACGTTCATGACGAAGATCTTGCCGTCGCCGATCGTGCCCGTGCGGGCGGCGGCGGTGATCGTTTCAATGACGCGCGGGACGTAATCGTCGTCGGTGGCGACCTCGATGCGGAGCTTGGGCACGAAGTTCGTGGTGTATTCGGCGCCGCGATAGATGGTGGTCTGGCCCTTTTGGCGGCCGAACCCCTGCGCTTCGGATACCGTCATGCCCTTTATGCCCGCCTCGTGCAGGGCATCGCGGACCTCGTCCAGTTTGTAAGGCTTGATGATGGCAACGACCAATTTCATGGTTTCCCCCGTTTCAAAATGACGCGCCGACCGACGCCACCAGCCCGGCCTTGCTGGCGTTGCGGCCTGAGGGCGTGATGAAGGCGCCGTCGGCGTCGACGTAGGACAGGCTGAAGACGAGCTTCTTCCAGGCGAAGCTGCCGCCCACGCTCCAGTCGGAATATTCGTCGCCGATGGTCAGGTAGCTCGGACCGAAGCTGTGGCCGAGATGGGCGGCAAGCGTCACCGGCGTGTTCGGAAGCGCGGCGCTGAGGTCTCCCGCCAGATAGAGATTGCCCTCCTTGCCGGCGCCTACCGACAAAGCGGACTGCTTCGGCGCGTAATTGGCGGTGGCTTTGGCGGTCACCGGGCCGAAGGTCTTGGCGACCGACACGAACGGCTCGAAGAAGTCCGAGTTTATGCCGCCGGAGCCGGGATAATAATAATACAGCACGCCGGCATCGACCGTGGTGCCGCCGAAGCTGCGGCGGTAGCCTGCCACGAAGTCGATTTCCTGGTCCGAGCCGTTGTAGACATAGTCGTGGATTGAGGAGCCCCAGACGGTGGCGTAGAGGCCGGAGGCGTGCGCGAGCGTGACGGTGCCCTGCACGGCGGCGCGGCGGTCGGTTTGCGAGATGCCGCGGAAGCGGTAGTCGGAAACGAGGGTGGCGCCGCCGCTGACGGTGAAAGCGGGCGCGGGCGCCTCCTCCTCCGCCTGCTGGGCCGATGCGGATGTTGGCCAAAGGGCGACGATTGCTGCACCGACGATCGTGTTTCGAGAAATGGCCATCGGGATCTCCTGAGACGTGAGCTCGAAGATCCTCTCCCTTGGGGCTCCAATATCTTTGCCGGGGCACGATTGGTTTTCCCGTGCCCATTGATGCACGACGGGCCGGCGATCACAATGCTGTCCGCACCGCCCGCGAATATTTCACGTCCGCAATGGCCACGAGCGCGAGCGACTAGCCGCTGTGGGCGGTGGCGGTCAGGTGATCGTCGACCGCGCGCGCGCAGTCGCGGCCTTCGCGGATTGCCCAGACGACGAGCGACTGGCCGCGCCGCATGTCGCCGCAGGAGAAAAGGCGGTCGCGCGAGGTGTTGTAGCGCCCCGTCGGCGTCTGCACGGTGCCGCGCTCGGTCAGGTCAACCGCCGCGCTGGCGGTGACGCCGTGTTGCGGCGTGCCGGTGAAGCCCATGGCGAGCAGAACAAGGTCGGCCGGAATTTCGAAAGGCTTACCGTCGCGTTCGCAGAGCACGGCGGCGACCTGCCCGTCCTCCCCTTCGCGAAAGCCGGTGGTGATTACCGAAAAGCCGCGCTCCGCCCCTTCTTCCTGCGACGTGGAGGTGCGAAGCTTCATCGGCCAATGCGGCCAGACCATGAGCTTGTCCTCCCGGACGGGCGGCTCCGGCATGATTTCGAGTTGGCTGACGGAGGCGGCGCCCTGGCGGTGCGCGGTGCCGATGCAATCGGAACCGGTGTCGCCGCCGCCGATCACCACGACCCGTTTGTCCGTTGCAAGGATCGGGCTGCCAGCCTCGGCAAGCCCCGCAACCCGGCGATTGGCCTGCGCGAGATAGTCCATCGCGAAGTGGATTCCGGAAAGGTTGCGGCCCGGCGCCGGAAGATCGCGCGGCTGCTCCGCCCCGCCGGCGAGAACCAGGACATGATAATCGTCGAGCAGGCGATCCACGGACACCGCCTTGCCGACCTCCATGCAGGTCCGGAAGATCACGCCTTCCGCCTCCATCTGGGCGATGCGGCGGTCGATCAGGGACTTGTCGAGCTTGAAATCAGGGATGCCGTAGCGCAGCAGCCCGCCCGCCTTGTCGGCTTTCTCGAACACCGTCGGCGCGTGGCCCATGCGGGCGAGCTCCTGCGCGCAGGCCAGGCCGGCGGGGCCCGAGCCAACCACCGCGATGCGCTTTCCGGTGCCGCGCGGCGCCGACTTCGGAACGATCCAGCCTTCGTCGATCGCGCGGTCGGCGATTGCGCATTCGATGGTCTTGATGGTGACCGGGGTGTCGGTGAGGTTGAGGGTGCACGCTGCCTCGCACGGCGCCGGGCAGACGCGGCCGGTGAATTCGGGAAAGTTGTTGGTGGCGTGGAGGCGATCGGACGCGGCCTTCCAGCCGTCGCGGGTGACCAGGTCGTTCCAGTCAGGGATCAGGTTGTTGACCGGGCAGGCCGAGTGGCAGAACGGAATGCCGCAATCCATGCAGCGTTCCGCCTGCTTGCGGACGGTGCCTTCGGGGAGCGGCTCGACGAACTCGCCCCAATGGGCGACGCGTTCGGGGACGGGGCGATGGCCGCGGTCGATGCGGTCGATGGTCAGGAAGCCCTTGGGGTTCACCATGGCCTTATTCCGCCGCCACCAGCAGCGCCGCCTGGCTGGCGAGCGCGCGGCGATATTCGTCGGGCATGACTTCCACGAACTCGCGGAGCGATGCCGGCCACCGCGCGAGCAGTTCCTCGGCCCGGCGGCTGCCGGTCAGCGCGTGGTGACGCTCCAGCAGCAGCCGCAGCCGCTCCTCGTCTTCCACCTCCTGCAGGGTGACGCCGGCGGGGGTGGGGCGAGCCCTTAGATCGCCTTCGGGGTCCCAGACGAGCGCCACGCCGCCCGACATGCCGGCGGCGAAATTCCGCCCGACGTCGCCTAGCACCACCACGAAGCCTCCGGTCATGTATTCGCAGCCGTGATCGCCGACGCCCTCGACCACGGCTGTTGCGCCGGAGTTGCGGACGGCGAAGCGCTCCCCCGCAACGCCGGAGATGAAGGCTTCGCCGTCTACCGCGCCGTAGAGGCAGGTGTTGCCGACGATGATGTTGGCGGCGGCATCACGCGCGTTCGCGTCCGGTGGGCGAATGACGATTTGGCCGCCGGAGAGGCCCTTGCCGACATAATCGTTGGCGTCCCCCTTGAGGATCAAGGTGACGCCCCGGGCCAGGAAGGCGCCGAAGCTTTGCCCGGCGGTGCCGGTGAGAGTGGCTGCAAGGCTTCCGTCGGGCAAGCCGGCATGGCCGAAGCGGCGGGCGATCTCGCCTGACACCTGAGCGCCGACGGTTCGATCGACATTTGCGATCCGACACTCGACGGTTGCGGGGGAATCCGCGCGGTCGAGAGCCTCGATCAGGCGCGCATCGATGGCCGCTTCGAGCCTGTGCGACGTGCGGCCGGTGCAGTAGCGCGGCCCGCCGCCGGCCGGGGCGTGGAGCAGGCGGCTGAGATCGACTCCGTGCGCCTTCGATCGCGGACCGGACTCCCGGGCTTCGAGAAGGTCCGTTCGGCCGACCATTTCCTCCACGGTGCGCACGCCGAGCGCAGCCATGATTTCGCGTAATTCCTCGGCGACGAAGAAGAAATAGTTGATGATGTGCTCGGGCTTGCCGGCAAAGCGCGCGCGCAGCACCGCGTCCTGGGTGGCGATGCCGACCGGGCAGGTGTTGAGATGGCATTTGCGCATCATGATGCATCCGGCGGCAATCAGCGGCGCGGTCGCGAAGCCGAACTCTTCCGCGCCGAGCAGAGCGGCGATCGCCACGTCGCGGCCGGTGCGCAGCCCGCCGTCCGCCTGGATGCTGACCCGGCCGCGAAGGCCGTTCAGCATCAGGGTCTGGTGGGTTTCGGCGAGCCCGATTTCCCAGGGCAACCCGGCGTGGGCGAGCGAGGTCAGCGGCGACGCGCCGGTGCCGCCTTCGAAGCCCGAGATGGTGATGTGATCGGCGGTGCACTTGGCGACGCCCGCCGCGATGGTGCCGACGCCGACTTCCGAGACCAGCTTCACCGAGATCCGCGCCGTGTTGTTGACGTGGCGGAGATCGGAGACGAGCTGGGCGAGATCCTCGATCGAATAGATGTCGTGGTGGGGCGGCGGCGAGATCAGGCCGACGCCGGGGGTGGAGTGGCGCACCGCGGCGATCTCGGCGTCGATCTTGTGGCCGGGAAGCTGCCCGCCCTCCCCCGGCTTGGCGCCTTGCGCGATCTTGATCTGGAGGTCGTCGGCGTTGACGAGATATTCGGTGGTGACTCCGAAGCGGCCGGAGGCGACCTGCTTGATCGCCGAGCGAAACGAGCTGCCGTCCGGGCGGCGGGCGAAGCGGTCGGCTTCCTCGCCGCCCTCGCCCGTGTTGGACTTGCCGCCGATGCGGTTCATCGCGGCGGCAAGGGTGGTGTGGGCCTCGCGGCTGATCGATCCGAAGCTCATCGCGCCGGTCGCGAAGCGCTTGACGATGGACGCGGCGGGCTCGACCTCGTCCAGGCTGAGCGGGGTGGCGGCGGGGCGGAAGTCGAGAAGGGCGCGCAGGGTGAGCAGGCCGCCTGCCGCGCCGTTCGCTTCGTCGGCAAAGGCGCGGTAGCGCTCCGGCAGGTGGCCGCGGGCGGCGTGCTGGAGATGGGCGACGGCGTCTGCGGTCCAGGCATGCGCCTCGCCGCCCTCGCGCAGGGCGTAGGCGCCGCCGATGTCGAGCGCTTCGCCCTCCGAGGCAAAGGCGAAGCGGTGGCGACGCGCGGTGTCCCCGGCGATTTCCGCCATGCCGACCCCCTCGATCGGGGCCGCGGTGCCGGTGAAATACCGGTCCACCACCTTTGAGGAGATTCCCACCGCGTCGAAGATCTGGGCGCCGCAATAGGATTGGTAGGTGGAGATGCCCATCTTCGACATCACCTTGAGCAGGCCCTTGCCGAGCGCCTTGATGTAGCGCCCTTGCGCCCCGCCGCAGTCGCCGCCGATGGAGCCCTTGGCGCACAGCGCCTCGATCGTGTCGAAGGCCAGCCAGGGGTTGATCGCTTCCGCGCCGTAGCCCGCAAGCACGCACATGTGGTGGACCTCGCGCGCCTCGCCGGTCTCCACCACCAGGCCGGTCTGCATGCGCAGGCCCTGGCGGATCAGGTGGTGGTGAACCGCGCCGGTGGCAAGCGCCGCCGGGATCGGGATCCGGTCCGCCGAGACATTGCGGTCGGAGATGATCAGCAGGTTGACGTCGGCAAGCACCGCCTCGGTCGCCTCCCAGCACAATCGCTGGAGCGCCGCTTCGAGCGACTGGACATCGCCGCCCTTTGGCCAGGTTGCGTCCAGGGTTGCGGTCCGGAAGGCGCCGTCCAGGCTGTCGCGGATGGCGCGGATTTTCTCCAGATCCTCGTTGGTGAGGATCGGCTGCGACACTTCGAGCCGCTTGTGGGTGCCGGCGTGGCGGCCGAGCAGGTTGGGGCGCGGGCCGATCATGGAGACCAGCGACATCACCAGGCTTTCGCGGATCGGATCGATCGGCGGGTTGGTGACCTGCGCGAAGTTCTGGCTGAAGTAATCGTACAGCAGGCGCGGACGGCGCGACAGCACCGCCACCGGTGTGTCGGTGCCCATGGAGCCGATCGGGTCGTCGCCGTCCGCGGCCATCGGCGCGAGGAAGAATTTCAGGTCCTCCTCCGTATAGCCGAACGCCTGCTGGGTGGGGAGCAAGGCGCCGAGCGCGGTCGTCCGGGGCGGCGCCGGTGCCGGAGGCAGGTCCTTGAGGTTGAACTGCGTATCGCGCAGCCACTCGCCATAGGGTTCGGCGGCGGCGAGCGTTGACTTCACCTCCTCGTCCTCGATGATCCGGCCCTGGTCGAGGTCGAGCAGGAGCATGCGCCCGGGCTGCAGGCGCCATTTGCGGACGATCCGCTCCTCGGGGATGGGCAGCACCCCCGCTTCGGACGCCATCACCACCAGGCCGTCGTCGGTGACGCAGTAGCGCGCGGGCCTCAGCCCGTTGCGGTCCAGCGTAGCGCCGATCTGGCGCCCGTCGGTAAAGGCGATCGCCGCCGGGCCATCCCAGGGCTCCATCAAGGCGGCATGATATTCGTAGAAGGCGCGCCGCTGCGGCTCCATGCCCGCATCCCCGGCCCAGGCCTCGGGGATGAGCAGCATGATCGCGTGCGGCAGCGAATAACCGGCGGCGACAAGCAGCTCCACCGCATTGTCGAGGCAGGCGGTGTCCGACTGGCCGTGCGGGATGATCGGCCACATCTTGTCGAGATCCGCGCCGATCAGCCGCGATTCCAGCGTCCGGCGGCGCGCGTTCATCCAGTTCACGTTGCCGCGAACCGTGTTGATCTCGCCATTATGGGCAATGAAGCGATACGGGTGAGCGAGGCGCCAGCTTGGAAAGGTGTTGGTCGAAAAGCGCTGGTGAACCATCGCAAGCGCGGATTGCGTGCGCGGATCGGTGAGGTCGGTGTAGAATTTCCCGACTTGGTCGGCCAGGAGCAGCCCCTTGTAGACAAGGGTCCGGCTCGAAAAGCTGGCGATGTAGAATTCGGGAAGGCCCGGAAGCCCCCGGCGCTCGGCGATTTCCTCCAGCGGGTTCTGGATCTGCTTGCGGATGGCGAGCAGCTTGCGCTCGAACGCGTCCTGATCGCGGATGTTGGGCCCGCGGCCGACCAAAGCCTGGCGGATCGGCGGCACCGTCTCGAGCACGGCGGGCCCGACTCCCGACGAATCCACCGGCACATCGCGCCAGCCGAGGAACGCCTGCCCCTCCAAGTGGACAAAATGCTCGAGGCGCGCCTCGGCCGCCGCTCGGCTTTCCGCGTCGCGCGGCAGGAAGCACATCGCCACCGCATAATCGCCGAGCGCCGGAAGCGTCACGCCGGCGCCCTCCGCCCAATGCCTGAGCAGGGTGTCGGGGATCTGGATCAGGCAGCCGGCGCCGTCTCCCATCATGGGATCGGCGCCCACCCCGCCGCGATGATCCAGGTTGGCGAGCACCTGGAGGCCCATGGTGATGATTTCATTGGAGGGGGTGCCGTCGACCCGGGCGACGAAGCCCATGCCGCAGCTGTCGCGCTCATGGCGCGGGTCGTACAACCCTTGCTTGGCCGGCAGACCGATCACGCCCGACTCCGTTTGCCGCATGTTGCGGTGCAGCGAGATTGACCGACTAACGACCCCGCCGCAACCGATAAATTAAAAATTTAGCATTTGGAGAAGGGCGAATAATTCACCAGCCGGGCGCTTGCATCCGATGAAGCGTTGGAGCGTATTATGCTGCGCCGCAACAGGAGATGGCCATGCTTCAACAGCCTGACGTCGCACACCCGGCCATGGCGGCCTGGTTCACCTGCAAGCGCGAACGTCCCTGGGGCGTGCATGCGTGTATCGAGGGAGGCCGATGCCCCCGCTGCGGCTGGACCAACGGCGCGGCGGCCCACCGGGCGGGCACGGGAGCAACCTGAATGTCTGACGACGACCGAAACTATTACCGGCGCCGGGCCGAAGAGGAAATCGGGCGCGCCCAGGCGTCGCTGAGCGCCGTCGCAAGCCGGCTCCATTACCTGCTCGGCGGCTTCTACCTGGACCGGGCCTTCAACCCCCAGCCCCAGGACCATCCCTCAACGGCGGACAGCGGAGCCGGCCATGTTCGGTGACAATCTGGCTGCCCTTCAGATCCTAGTGGAGGCGATCGGGCGCGGGGTCTGCGTGACAGCGGTCTACAACCGCGGCAACATCACCCTTGCCCCGGAATCGCTCACCGAGCGGCACGGCGAACTCTACCTGCGCGCGGTCCGCGTCGAATATGACGGCCGCCGCCCACGGCAGCCCAAGCTCGGCACCTTCAAGCTTTCCGGCCTGTCGTCGCTTGGGCTCACCGACCGGGCGTGCCTCGCCAAGGAACTCCTGACCGAAGCCGAGGGATGAAGCCCGCTGCTGGTACTGCCGCAAGGAGCGGCGGTTGCCGGCGTGGTGGACGACGAAGCCGAACGCACCTATTGCGAGCTGAAGGGCCACAATAACATTGCCCGCCCTACCCGGCACGGAGGTTCGAGGATCATCGAAGCGCCAACACTCGAGTTCGAGAACGGGATCAGGCTGACGATCACCGTCGAGGGTCGCGCCGTTTCTAGCGGCCGGCTCGTCTCGCTTGAGACCTGGAGTGAGGCCAATCGGGTTCCGCGCGCGCGCCTCGTCTTCTTCGAAGGCGGCGGGGACGACGGCAAGAATTTTCCGCTAAGCGCCGGCGAGGAGCTGCTGCCAGGCCGGAAAATAGTGATCTCGGCCGGCTACGAAGGCGCGGTCGAGCCGATCCACAGCGGCGTGATCGTTCGGCACGGGATCCGGATCGACCCGGGGTCGTCCCCGCAGCTGATCATCGAAACCGCAGACCCGCTGGTCGAGATGACGCTGGCGCGCGGGAGCTCGGTCAGCGAAAACAAATCCGACAAGGACTTGATCGCCGCCCTGGTCGCCGCGGCCGGGGGAGCCGTCGGCAGGAACGAGGCGGGCGCCGCACCGCACGAAGCCTTTGTCCGCTACCATGCCTCCCCTTGGGACACGCTCGTCGTGCGCGCCGAGGCGAGCGGTTGCCTGGTCTTCGTCGAGGCGGGCAAAATCGACATCGTCACGCCCGCGGGCGGCGAAGCGGTAGCCGCGCTCGAATATGGCGACGACATAATTTCACTCGAAGCGGTGCTGGATGCGGCCGCAGCCGTGCCGGAAAGCGCCGCGGATTGGTCAAAGCTGGCCTTGATGCGCGCCGGGCTCGGGGCGGTGCGCGGGACGGTACGTTTCAACGGCTCGGCGGCGGTGAAGGCCGGTACCGTGATCACCCTCAACGGCGTCGGCCCGCGTTTCGAAGGCGACGCCTTCGTGACCTCGGTCGAGCACGTCTTCCGCGGCGGCGCCTGGCAAACCAGCGCCGGGTTCGGGATGGCGAAGGAGAGCTTCGCAGCCGCCGCCGAAGTTACGCAGCCAGGCGCGGCCGGTCTGGTGCCGCCGATCCGGGGACTCCACACCGGGCAGGTGACGAAGGTCGCTCCGGACCCGGCGGGCGACTATCGCGCCCAGGTCACCCTGCCGCTGATCGGCGACGAGAACGGCGTCTGGGCGCGCCTCGCCGGCTTCTATGCTTCGAGCGGCTTTGGCGCGGTGTTCCGGCCCGAGGTCGGCGACGAGGTCGTGCTCGGTTTCATGGATGAGGATCCCGCCTATCCGGTCATCCTCGGCAGTCTTTATTCGAACGGGCGCAAGCCCGACGAGCCGAACGCGCCGGCGGAGGCGAACGACCGAAAGGCGATCGTCACCCGAAGCAAGCTCGAGATAAGCTTCGACGACAAGGACACGGCCGTGACCGTGAAGACCCCGGGCGGCCGGATCGTCAGGCTCGACGACACAAAGGGCGAGATCGAGATCGCCGACGCGGACGGCAACACGATCCTGATGGACAAGGACAAGGTTTCCATCACCAGCGCGGCCGAGCTTACCCTCGAATCCAGGACCAACCTGTCGATCAGCGCGGGCGTGAATCTCACCATCGGGGCGAAGGCCGCCTATTCGTTGTCGGCGGCCACCATAAAAGAGAGAGCGGAATTGATGCTTTCCATCAGATCGGACGGCTTCGGGGAGATCAAGACGGCGGCGCCGCTGACCATCCGGGGCCCCTTGGTGGAGATAAACTGATGCCCGCCGCAGCCCGAATCACCGACATGCATTTCTGCCCGATGCTGACCCCGGGTGTGCCGCCAATCCCCCATGTCGGCGGGCCGATTACCGGCCCGGGTGCACCAACCGTGCTGATCGGCGGGCTTCCCGCGGCAAAGGTGGGCGATATGGCCGTCTGCGTCGGTCCGCCGGACGGCATAGTCGGCGGCTCGTCGACCGTGTTCGTCTGCGGGGTTCCGGCGGCACGGATGGGCGATGCCTGTGCCCATGGCGGGAAGATCGCCCTGGGCCTCCCCACGGTGATCATCGGCGGCTGAGAGCGGCGCCGCGCAAAGCCGATCCCCAACGCCCGAACAGTTGATGGAGCAACCGGCGAGACGCAGCGATCCTCGGGGGAAACACTGAACTAAGACGCTTAGCGGAAGGTCCGATCAGCGTGGCAAGCGGACGTTCCGCTGGGGCTTATTCGCACCGGTTGGTATTCGGCGGGCCCCCACATCGCCAGGAGCGGAAAGGCGAGGGTGATTTCGCGCTCAGTGCGTACCACTCCACGTTTCTCTACGGAGAGTTGGTGACCCCTACGGGAATCGAACCCGTGCTTCAGCCGTGAAAGGGCCGCGTCCTAACCGCTAGACGAAGGGGCCAAACGGTCCGGGAGGGGGCATTGCCTCGCCCGGCGCGTCAGCGGCCCGCCACTTAGGCAAGGCGCGCGCGGCGGTCAACCGTCTCCGCGCGCTCAATCCGCCCAGGCGGCGTCTTCCAGGTGCATTTCCGCCGACACGCGGTCGCTCCATTCGTCGCGCTTGATTCGGCCGGCAATCCAGAGCTTTCGGTGCGACGGCGCCGACAGCATCGCCTCGCCGAGCGCGCTGTCCGCCATCCTGAAGGCGATCGCCTTGATGCGGCGGCCATCATCGCCGGCGACGACCAGGCGCAGGTGGCCGTTGCCGACCACGTCGGCCTTGATGATCCGCACCGGCCCGGCCGCGACCCGCGGCGCCGGCCAGCCCGCGCCATAAGGGCCGCCCTGGTCGAGCGCGTCGCACAAGGTGGGGCAAACGCCGCCCGGCGCGAGGATGGCGTCGAGCAGCAGCGAGCGGCCATCCGACGCGCTTGCCACATCGGCGGTGAGCCGTTCTTCGAGGAAATCCGCCAACGCCTCGATCTTGTCGGCAGCGACGGTCAGGCCGCAGGCCATTGCATGGCCGCCGCCGGCGATCAGCAAACCGCTGTCCTTGGCGGCAAGCACCGCCGCGCCGAGATCGACGCCCGAGATCGAGCGGCCGGAACCCTTGCCGATGCCGTCCTCGCCGATCGCGATCACGATGGCCGGGCGGCCGAGCTTTTCCTTGAGGCGGCCGGCGACGATGCCGATCACGCCCGGGTGCCAGCCGAGGCCCGAAACGAGCGCGACGGCGCGGTTGCCCTGGCCCTTGCAAAGCTCCTCGGCGGCTTCGCACACGGCGGCTTCGATGGCCCGGCGCTCTTCGTTCAAGCGGTCGAGCTCGGCGGAGATCGCTTCCGCCTCGTCCGGATCCTCGGTGGTGAGCAGGCGCACGCCAAGGTCCGACTTGCCGACCCGGCCGCCGGCGTTGATCCGCGGCCCGAGCGCGAAGCCGAGATCGGTGCAGGTCGGCGGCTTGCTGAGCCGCGCCGCTTCGGCAAGCGCGGTCAGCCCGACATTGCGCTTCCCCGCCATCACTTTGAGGCCCTGGGTCACGAAAGCGCGGTTGAGGCCGCGAAGCTGGGCGACATCGGCAACGGTGCCGAGCGCGACGAGATCGAGCAGGTCGATGAGCCGCGGCTCGGGGCGGCCGGCGAAGAAGTCCCTACCACGCAACACCCGGATCAAAGCCGCGCCGAGCAGGAAGCAGACGCCGACGGCGGCGAGGTGGCCGTGCGCCGCGGCTTCATCCTCCTCGTCGAGCCGGTTGGGATTGACCAAGGCGTGGGCGACAGGAAGTGCGCTGGCGCATTTGTGGTGGTCGACCACCAGCACGTCGACCCCCTCGGCCTTGGCCATGTCCAGGGCTTCGAACGCCTGAGCCCCGCAATCCACAGTGACGATCAGCGACGCGCCCTCGCGCGCCAACCGGACCA
Organism: Allosphingosinicella sp.; assembly: GCA_036399755.1. Lineage (GTDB taxonomy): Bacteria > Pseudomonadota > Alphaproteobacteria > Sphingomonadales > Sphingomonadaceae > Allosphingosinicella. The sequence continues at coordinate 3,213 of DASWMM010000378.1, read as the reverse complement.
GCGCCTCGCCCGAGGGGCCGTAGCCTTCCATCAGCCGGTCCGGAATGTAGGCGCGCGGCGTCTTGCCGAGATCGCGCAGCAGCCGGATGAGGAGCGCCGCGGACGTGGCGCCATCGACGTCGTAATCGCCGAACACCGCGACCTCCTCGCCGGCCACGACAGCGTCGGCAAGGCGTTCGGCGGCGGCGTCCATGTCGCGGAAGATCGACGGATCGGGCATGAAGCCGCGGATGGTCGGCTCGCGGTGGCGCATCAGTTCGCCGCGGATCACACCCCGCGCCATCAGCAACTGATCGACCAGATCGTCCGCCTGGAAGCCGTCCTCGAACCCGTCGGCGGCGGTTCCCCGCCAGCGCCAGGGCTGGCCGAGGATGGAGCGGGACACTCCGCAGACATGGGCGGTTGCAAGCATATCCGGGAGCCTAGACCATATCTGGGGCCGCGTGAATCCCGGCCTGCGAAAAGATGTGGAAAAGCCGGGGCCTAGAGCCGCATCAGCACCAGGCCGGCAACGATCAGTCCGGCCGCCGCCCAGCGCCTCGGCGCGACCTTTTCCCCAAGCAGGAAAGCGGCGATCAGCATCGCGAAGAGCACGCTGGTTTCCCGCAGCGCGGCGACCATGGCGAGCGGCGCCTGGGTGAAGGCCCACACCACGATCCAGTACGCACCGGCCGAGGTCGCGCCTGCCGCCAAGCCCTGGCGCCAACCCGAGCGCAATGGCGCAAAGGAAGCGGAGGCGCCCCTTGCCGCGACACCGTAGGCCAGCATCAGCGGACCATCGAGCGCGATCGCCCATAGAATGAAGGCGGAGGCATTGCCCGACACGCGCGCCCCGTTGCCGTCGACCAGGGTGTAGGAGGCGGTGAACGCCGCCGTGCCCATGGCGAGCAGCAAGGCGGTGCCGGACAGGCGCCCCCGGCCGCCGGCCATCAGCAGGATGCCGGTGCCGATCGCGACAACCGCCGCGAGCTTCAGAGGCGGCGGCACTTCGGCAAGGAAGATCATTCCCGCGGCGGCGACGATCATCGGCGCGGTGCCGCGGGCGAGCGGATAGACCTGGCTAAGATCACCCTTCTCGTAAGCGGCGATCAGGAAGGCCTTGTAGCCGGTGTGCAGCGCCGCCGACCCCGCGATCCACGGCCAGACGTGACCTGCGGGGAATTCGAAGAACGGCAGCAGCAAAGCGGCAAGCACGCTCTGCCCGGCCGCCAGGCGCAGGATGGAGCCGAACCGGTCCTCCCCGCTCTTGACCCACGCATTCCACCCCGCGTGCAGGAGCGCCGCGAACAGGACGAGTAGGAAGACGGACAGGCTCATGCCCGCCCCTCCTCACCCGCTCATCCGCGTGGGCGCAAGCGCTTTAGAACTTGCCCGGTTCGTGGTCCGGCCGGTGCTCGCCGCGCACCCAGCGAACGGTTCCGGTGGAGGCGCGCATCACCACGCTTTCGGTGCTGATGCAGTTCTTGCGCCGCTTCACCCCGCCGAGCAGTGAGCCGTCGGTCACCCCGGTGGCGGCGAAGATCACGTCGCCCTTGGCCAGATCCTCGAGGCTGTAGATGCGGTTCAAATCCTCGACGCCCCATTTGGCCGCGCGGCCGCGCTCGTCGTCGTTGCGGAACAGCAGGCGGCCTTGGAACTGGCCGCCGACGCAGCGCAGGGCCGCGGCGGCAAGCACGCCTTCCGGCGCGCCGCCCGAGCCCATGTAGATGTCGATGGTGGTGTCCGGGTTGGTGACCGCGATCACGCCCGCCACGTCGCCGTCCGGGATCAGCATGATGCCGCAGCCGAGGCCACGCAGCTCGGCGATCAGCTCAGCGTGGCGCGGGCGGTCGAGTACGCAGGCGATAATATCCCCCGGCTCGACACCCTTGGCGGCCGCAACCGCCCGCACGTTCTCGGACGGGCTCTTGTTGAGATCGATAACGCCCTCGGGATAGCCCGGGCCGACCGCAAGCTTGTCCATGTACACGTCGGGCGCATTGAGCAGCCCGCCCTCCTCGGCGATGGCGAGCACGGCCAGCGAGTTCGGCCCCGCCTTGGCGGTGATGGTGGTGCCTTCCAGCGGATCGAGCGCGATGTCGATCTTCGGCCCCGTTCCCGGCGCCGAGCCGACCTTTTCGCCGATGAACAGCATCGGCGCTTCGTCGCGCTCGCCTTCGCCGATCACCACCGTGCCGTCGATCTCGAGGGTGTTCAGAGCCGCGCGCATCGCCTCCACGGCGGCATGATCGGCGGCTTTCTCGTTGCCGCGCCCGATCAGCTTGGATGCCGCGACGGCGGCCGCCTCGGTGACGCGCACCATCTCCAGCACCAGCACCCGGTCGAGCGTATTGCTTGCGGCAACGGCCATTTCTGTCATCCTCCCATTGTTTTGCGGGCGCGATAGGCGAGGCTAATGGCAAAGTCGAGAATTGCGGTTTCCGCTGCGCTGCCTGCCGGGGCCGCCGCCCCCTTCGAGTGGGAGCCCGGCACGCGCCGCCGGCCGGTCGCAGGCGAGGTCAACACCCCCGGCAAGTTCTCCTGATGGGCGCCGCCGTCACGGCGCGGCTTGCGCCCGGGGAGTCGCTCGGCGACCGGATTCTCAAGGTCGTCCATGCCGGCGAGCATGGCGCGGTGAACATCTACCGCGGCCAGCGGCTCGGCGCGCGCCTCTCCTGCCCGGCGCTCGGGCCCGAGCTTGCCGACTTCCAGGCCCATGAGGAAGGCCATCGCGCCCGCTTCGCCGCCGAGCTTGCGGTGCGCGGGCGGCGGCGCTGCCGCTCCTTTCTTTTCTGCGGCGCCGGCGGGCTGGCCCTCGGCCTCGTCACCGGCCTGCTCGGCCGCGGCGCGATCGCGGTCACCACGGTTGCGGTCGAACGCGTCGTGCTGCGCCACCTCGACGCCTATCGCGCCGCGCTTGCAACGGAGGACCCTGCGGCCCACGCGGCCCTGAGCGCCATTTACGAGGACGAGAAAGCGCATCACGACCGCTTCGCCGCCGCCTTGCCGCGCCCTGGTGTCTTCCTCCGCCTGCTCGACGCCGTGGTTGCGGGTTCGACAGAGGCGGTAATCTGGGCCGGGATGCACCTCTGACGCGGCAGTGGGCGAAGCCTTTCGCCCCCCTCCCGCATTCTCTAGAGAGCGCTCGACAGGAGTTTACCCGCATGGCCGATCAGGACACCAAGGACGCCGCCGGCCCCCCCCCCCCCCCCCCCCCCCCCCCCCCCCCCCCCC
>DASWMM010000377.1:0-2983 GCA_036399755.1 Allosphingosinicella sp. | reverse complement strand
AGGAAACCCTCCAGCCCGGCGACGATCATCGCGCCGACCGCGTTGGTGCCCATGACGTGGCTGTTGTCGTAGACTTCGATGCGCTGCGGCGGCTCGGCAAGCTCGAACAACTCCGCGAGTGCGCGCAGGTTTTTGGCTTGGGTGCTGGTCTCGGCGAGGTGGCGGTCGAGCTCCTCCTGGGCGTTGCGCGAGGCCTGCGCCATCATCCGCACCTGGTCGCCGCGCTTGGGGACCTTGAGCGTCACCTTGCGCTCCGCCCGCTCGCTCAGCGCCTCGGCGACCAGCTCCGCTTCCGGAACCTCGCGGTCGAGCAGCACCATTTTGGGCGGCGGCACTTCCTCGTAAAATTGCATCAAAAAGGCGGCGAGCACTTCCTCCTCGGCAAGGTCGGCGGTGTGGGCGGGGAAGAAGCTGCGGTGCCCCCAATTGTTGCCGCCGCGGATGAAAAAGGCCTGGATGCAGACGGTGCCGCCCTTGCAGGCCAAAGCGAAGATGTCGGCGTCGCCGAGCCCCTCGGCGGCGATCGTCTGGGTGCCCTGGATAAAGGTCAGCGAGCGCAGCCGGTCGCGCAGCATGGCGGCAAGCTCGAAGTCCATATTGTCCGCCGCTTCCTGCATGGAGGCGGCAAGCTTCTGCTGCACCTTGGTCGATTTGCCGGCGAGATAATCCTTCGCGTCCGCCACCAGCTCGGCATAGCCTTCCGCGCTGATCCGGCCGGTGCAAGGCGCCGAGCAACGCTTGATCTGGTGCAGCAAACAGGGTCGCTTGCGGGTGGCGAGGAAGGTGTCGGAGCAGCTTCGAAGCAGGAACAGCTTCTGCAGCGCGTTGAGGGTGCGAGTCACCGAACCGGCGCTTGCGAAGGGGCCGTAATAGGCCCCCTTGAACCGCCGCGCGCCGCGATGCTTGCGGATCTGGGCGAAGGGATGGTCCTCGCGCAGCAGGATGAAGGGAAAGCTTTTGTCGTCGCGCAGCAGCACGTTGTAGGGCGGGCGATAGCGCTTGATGAGCTGCGCCTCGAGCAGCAGCGCCTCCGCCTCCGTATTGGTGGTGACGATCTGCATGGATCGCGTCTGCGCGACCATGCGCTGCAGCCGCTTGGTCAGCCGCGCGACCTGGGTGTAGTTCGTCACCCGGTTCCTGAGCGCCCGCGCCTTGCCGACGTAGAGCACCTCCCCCTTCGCATCCAGCATCCGGTACACGCCCGGCCGCACCGGCAGCGTCTTCACCACGCTGCGAATGGCGAGCACGCCCGCCTCCAGGTCCGGCAGGTCGCTGCCGCGAACGGTGTAGGCGCTTTTCTCTTCGTTGAAGCGGTCGGTGGGGGGCGTTTCGGTCACGGTGGTCATCTAGGGACGCGAGCGGCGGGAGGCCAGAGTGCGCCGAGTCGCGGCGGTGGCCAATCCGGTGAAAAGTAAGGATCCGCCGCGAAAGGTCCCAATGTTCCCACTCGCGACGCGGGCTGACCCCGGTTCCGCCTTTCCCGGCGGGCATGCGCAACGCGTGGGCATGGTCCTTTCCTCCTCAAGTCGGCTTTTGACGGCCGGTTATGACTCAGGCGGGGGCATGTAGGAAAATAGTCTGTTCGCAGTTTGTTGCCGCATGCGGGAAAGAAGAAGAAGGTGGATGCCGGATCAAGTCCGGCATGTCGAAGGGGTTGAACCGCGCACGTTCTCAATGGCCGGTGCGCCGTCCAGGCCGTCACCCCGGACTTGATCCGGGGTCCACCTTCTTGATGAGCGGTTCGAAGCCCAAATCTTCGGCGAGGTCGCGCCAAGTGGGATTGGCGCGTTCGATGAGCTCCACTTTCCACTGCCGGTGCCAGTTCTTAAGCTGCTTCTCGCGCCGGATTGCGTGCTCCATGTCGCCGTGCATTTCGAACCAGACGAGGCGCTTGAGCCATATTCGGCGGTGAAGCCGCGCGGCCTGCCGGTGCGGTGCTGGTGGATGCGTTGCAGGAGGTTGGACGTGACGCCGGCGTAGATCGTGCCGTGGAAGCCGCTGGCCATGATGTAGACGGCGGGATCGCGATCCATGGGGAGAGGATAGCGGCTACGAGCGCGGAGGAAAAGAAGGTGGATGCCGGATCAAGTCCGGCATGACGATGGTTGGTATGTCTCGGCTGGCCGGCTGTGCGGGGCGCGTGGGTTCTCGCCGCGCATCCCACAGCCGTCACCCCGGACTTGATCCGGGGTCCACCTTTCTTCCTCCAGCGCCCGGAGGAAGAAGGTGGATGCCGGATCAAGTCCGGCATGACGTGGTGCAGGTGTCAGTGCGTAAGGCCCGCGATGGTCTTGTCGACCAGAGCGCGATCGCTGGCGGCGTCCATTTCGCTGCGGATCAGCGCTTCGGCGGCGGCGGCGGCGGCGCGGGCGGCGCGGGCTCGGACGTCGTCCAGGGCCTGACGTTCGGCGGCGGCGATCTTGTCTTCGGCCATGCGGGTGCGGCGCTCGATGAGAGCGGCGGAGCTGGCCTGGGCGTCGGCGACGATGGTTTCGGCTTCGTGGCGCGCGCGTTCGACGATCGCCGCGGCCTCCGCCTCGGCGCCCGCCGACTTGGCCTGCTGCTCGGCGCGCAGGGCCTCGGCTTCGGCGCGGAGCTTGGCGGCTTCGTCGAGCTGCTGGCGGATGCCGTCGATCTTGCGGTCCAGCGCCTTGGCGATCGCCCCCGGCACCTTTTTCCAGAGCAGCAGCGCGATGACGACGATCATCGCCAGCGCGACCCAGGCGGTGGCGTCCATGCCGAGCGCCTTGGGCTCCGCATGCGGTGCGCCATGGCCTTCGTCGGCGGTGCTGGCGACGGCGTTGGCGCCGGTGTGCGGCATCACGCCATGTTCGCCCTCGGTGCCGGAGACGACGGTGTTGAGCTCCGGCGCCGCGGTTTCGGACGGGTGGCCGCCCGCGTCGCTGGTGGTGGGGTGATTAGCCATTGGCGAGCGCCGCCTTCACTGCGCGGGCTGCCTGGTCGTGCGAGACGGTGACGCCGG
>DASWMM010000376.1:0-5783 GCA_036399755.1 Allosphingosinicella sp. | reverse complement strand
CGAACACCATGTGGTGGAGGCCCGATCCGTCGTCGGTGTCGCCGATATACATTCCCGGCCTTTTGCGGACCGCGTCGAGGCCCTTCAGCACCTTGATGGAATCCGCGCCGTAGCTGTTTTCGTTCGATGATGTTGCCATGCGGAAGATATAGCCGCGTAGCGTGAGAAACCCAAGGAAATTGGTAGATTTCGGCGGCGCTCAGGCGGGGAAAACCGAACCGTCGCGCACTTCCAGCCGCCAAGCGTGCGCGCCCACCGACTCGAACAGCGATGCTTCGGTGCCCGTCATCCACACCTGCCCGCCTGAAGCCTCCAGCCGCTCGAACAAGGCGGCACGGCGGCGCGGATCGAGATGGGCCGCCACTTCGTCCAGAAGCAGGATCGGCCGCCGCCCCGCCCGGTCCGCCACCAGATCGGCATGGGCAAGAACGATGCCGAGAAGCAGCGCCTTTTGCTCGCCGGTCGAGCAAAGCGCCGCCGGCTGGTCCTTGCCGCGGTGGGTGACCAGGAAGTCGGTGCGGTGCGGGCCGACCAGCGTCCGTCCCGCCGCCGCGTCGCGGGCACGTCCGGACAGTAGAGCCGCCGCAAGATCGCGCTCGTCGCCGCCTTCGAGCGCGAGGCCGGCGCGGGCGAAGGGGCCGTTGGGCGCTCCGTCAAGCTGCCCGGAGAGCGCCTCCACGGCGTCCCGCCGGGCGTCCGCGATCGCGGCACCATGTTCGGCCATCCGCGCTTCGAGAGCGGACAGCCACGCCTCGTCCGCTGCGCCGTCGTCGGCAAGCAGCTTGTTGCGGGCCCGCATCGCGGCTTCGTAGCGGGCGGCGTGGACGGCATGGCCGGGCGACAGCGCCAGCACCAGCCGGTCGAGGAAGCGGCGGCGGCCGCCGGCGCTTTCCTGGAAGAGCCTGTCCATGGCGGGGGTGAGCCAAAGGACGGAAAGCCATTCGGAGAGGGAGGTGGCGGAGGCGCCCGCGCCGTTTACCCGAACCAGCCGCCGTTCGGGCGCTGCCGCGAGGACGCCGGTGCCGATCTCGACATGCCCCGCCTGTTCAGGGGAGGGCATGGGCTCGGCCGGGTCGGAGGCGCCCGGGCGGGTCTCGCCCGCGTCCCCCACCCTCGACCCCGCTCCTGAAGGCGAGGGACTTAGGCGCGCCGCGACCGCGAAGCCGCCCGCCCCGCCGCGCCGCGTCATCTCGGCGAGGCTCGCCCCCCGCAGCCCCCGGCCGGGGGAGAGGAGGGAGACTGCTTCGAGCACATTGGTCTTGCCCGCGCCGTTCTCGCCGCTGAGCACGACGAGGCCCGGCCCAGGCGCGATCACCGCGTCGGCGTAAGAGCGGAAGTCCGAGAGGCTGAGGCGGGAGATCATTGCCGCCCACCTACCATGTCGCCGCCGTTCGGCCAGTCAGGACTTCTTCTTGCGCACCATGCCGCCGCAGACCCGGGCGCCGAGGAGCGCGCGGCCGGTGCTGAAGGTGGCGGGGCGGAATTGGGCCGCGACCGGGGCGACGCGGGTGCGGGGCAGGGCCTCGGCCATGAACGCGCGGACCTCCGGCAGAGCGGGGTCGGCGGGCTGGGTGAAGCGGGGCGTGCTGATCCCGTCGAAATAGTTGTGGAGGGTGTAGCTGCCCGCCACGAGATCCCGTCGCGACAAGGCGTTGCGCTGCAACTCCCCGAGCGGCGTCCCTGCGTCGAACTCGCCGAGATAGACCGCCTGGCCCGGCTTGACGTCGAACTGGAGCGTGCCCGCATGGAAGCAGACGCCCCAGCGTGCCTGCTGGATCAGCTCCCGCACCACATAGGTCCCGGGCTTCACTTTCTGGACGACGTAATCGGAGCTTCTCTGCTCCGCGGTGGGCACCGGCAACGCCTCCCAGCCGCCGGACAGGTCCTGCGCCGCCGGATCGTAGCGGGCGATCGCGAGCGTGTAGACAGCGCTGGTCGACGGAGCGCGCATGATCACCGCCGCGTCGCGGGACTCCGGTGTGATCGCGATCTTCGAAGGATTCGCCGCCGAGACCGGGGACGCGACACAGGCTGCGACCGCCAGCAACAGGGCGTACCGCAGTCTCACGCTCACACCCGCATCGGCATCAGCACGTACAGCGCCTGTGCCTTGTCGTTTTCGCGCAGCAGGGTGGGCGCCGCTGCGTCGGCCAGGTGCATTTCCACCGTGTCGCCTTCGATCTGCCCCAAGATGTCGAGCAGGTAGCGGGCGTTGAAGCCGATCTCCATGCCGTCGGCGCTGTAATCGCCCGAGACTTCCTCGGCCGCCGTGCCGTTTTCCGGGCTGGTGACGGACAAAGTCACCCGGTCCCGGTCCAGCGACAGCTTCACCGCGCGGGTCTTTTCGCTGGCAATGGTTGCGACACGGTCGACGCCTTCCTCGAAAGAGCGCGGGTCGATGCGCAGCAGCTTGTCGTTGGCGGTCGGGATCACCCGGCTGTAATCCGGGAAGGTGCCGTCGATCAGCTTCGACGTCAGGATCGCGGTGCCCAGGCCGAAGCGCACCTTGGTCTCGGAAAGCGAAATCTGCACGGTGCCTTCCAGTTCATCAAGCAGCTTCCGGAGCTCGGCGACGCATTTGCGCGGAATGATCACGTCGGGCATGCCCTCGGCGCCGGCGGGGCGGGGCACCGTCACCCGGGCGAGGCGGTGGCCGTCGGTAGCCGCCGCCTTGAGCACCGGCTGGGCTTCGTCCGAGACGTGGAAGAAGATGCCGTTCAGGTAATAACGCGTTTCTTCGGTGGATATCGCGAAGCGCGTCTTGTCGACGATCTGGCGAAGGGTCGCCGCGGGCAGCTCGAAACGGGTCGGCAGATCGCCCTCGGCGATCACCGGGAAATCGTCGCGCGGCAGGGTGGACAGGTTGAAGCGGGCGCGGCCGGCATTGACCTGCATCTTGCCCTCGGCGGCGTTGAGCTCGACCTGGCTGCCTTCGGGAAGCTTGCGGGCGATGTCGAACAGGGTGTGGGCCGAAACGGTGGTGGCGCCTGCCTGGGTGACGTTGGCTTCGACCGTTTCGTTGATCTGCAGGTCGAGATCGGTGGCCATCAGCCGAAGCCCGCCGCCTTCCTGCGCTTCGATCAGCACGTTGCTCAAGATCGGGATCGTGTTGCGGCGCTCCACCACGGACTGGACGTGGCCGAGGCTCCTCAACAAGGTAGCCCGTTCGATCGTCGCCTTCATGAGAAACCCCCGGATTGGTACTTTGAAGGGGGTTGTAAAGCGGCCCGCGGGGGAGGGCTAGGGGGTTGTCGCGGCCCATAAAAAAAGGCCGGGGATAACCCCGGCCTTTCTCTTCGGGCAATTGAACGCGGCTTAGAACTTGAAGCCGACGCCGACGAGGCCCTGATGCTTTTCAAAGCCCGCTTCGTAGTTGGAGTAGCGATACTCCGCCTTGGCGTAGAGGTTGGGGCCGAGGCCGAACTGAACGCCGCCGCCGACGCGGACGCCGTCCAGGTCGTCGCTTGCGCTGGTGGTGGTGCCGACCGCCGGATCATATTCCAGTTCCAGGCGGGTGTTGGTGTAGCCGGCCTTGGCGTAAACCAGGCTGTTGGCGCCAACCACCATGCCGGCGCGGCCGCCGACATACAGGTCGCGCCCGGCCTTGGCGCAAAGCGAATCGCCCGCCGCGGGAACGCCGGTGACGCACTCGTCGATTTCCGACTCCATGGCTTCGGCTTCGACGCCGAACACGGTGCGGCCGGACTGGACGTCGAAGCCGATGCCGACGCCGTAGGTGAGGCCGTCGGTGCCTTCGTCTTCGACATCGGTGGTTTCGTAGCCGACCAGGCCTTCGATCCGGAAGCCGCCGAGGTTGGTTGCGGCGGCGTCGGCGGTCTGGGCGAGGGCCGGCGAAGCGGCGGTTGCGGCAAACAGCGCGGCGATGATGTACTTACGCATGAACTTACTCCATTTGTTACGGCCTGGGGACGGCCTGTGGTGAACGGCTCCCCCAGCGCTTCGCACTTGCGAAAGGTTTCATGAACCGTACCTAAACAAAACCTAACGTTGCAAAAGTGCCACAATTCGGGTGTTTTCCAGATCCATGCGCAGGCCGGTTTTTCTCCTTTTATCACTGGCGCTTGCCGCTCCTGCTGCAGCGCAGCAACGATCCTTGGGAATTTTCGGGCTGTGGGGCGCCTTTGCCGAAAAGAGCCGCTGCTTCTCGATCTCGGAGCCGATGAAGCCGCGCCGCGATTCGAAGGCGCGCGCTTTCGCCTCGGTCGGCTGGTTCCCCGCGCAAGGGGTGCGCGGCCAGCTCCACATCCGCCTGGCCGAGCCGAAGCGTCAGGGCTCGGCGGTGCTTCTGCGGATCGACCAGCGCACCTTTCAGCTGGCCGGCGGCGGCGCCGACGCCTGGGCGCCGGACGGCCGCGCCGATGCCGAAATCGTCGCCGCGATGCGCTCGGGCCTCGAAATGACGGTTGAAACCCGCAACGCCCGCGGCGGCGTGATGCGCGACTCCTACCAGCTTCGCGGCGCCGCCACCGCGCTCGATGCCGCCGCCATCGCCTGCGCGCCCAAGCGCTGACTGGAAAAAGCGCTTACTGGAAAAACCTGGGCGTTTCGCCTACATAGGGCGCCTCATGACAGCTCTTATGACGATCCCGGGGCTAATCGACCCCGTCACCGTGCCGCGCCCAACCGTCGCGTCTGAGGACTCGCGCGTCGATCTCGTCGGTCTTTCCCGCGACGCGATCCGCGACGCGCTTGCCGAAGCGGGGCTGGAGCTCAAGCAGGCCAAGCTGCGCGCCAAGCAGATCTGGCACCAGATCTATAACCGCGGCGCGCTCGGCTTCGACACGATGAGCGACATCGCCAAGCCGCAGCGCGCCTGGTTCGCTGAGCGCTTCAAGGTCGGCCGTCCCCGCATCGAAGTTCAGCAGGTCTCCACGGACGGCACCCGCAAGTGGCTGCTTCAGACGGACGACGGCCATGATTTCGAGATGGTCTTCATCCCCGATGCGGACCGCGGTACGCTTTGCGTATCGAGCCAGGTCGGCTGCACGCTGAACTGCCGCTTCTGCCATACCGGCACGATGCGGCTGGTGCGCAATTTGAACGCAAGCGAGATCGTCGGCCAGGTGATGCTCGCCCGCGACGCGCTCGGCGAATGGCCGAGCCAGCCGGAAGGCCGGATGCTCAGCAACATTGTGATGATGGGCATGGGCGAGCCGCTCTACAATTTCGACAATGTCCGCGATGCGCTGAAGATCGTCATGGACGGCGACGGCCTCGGCCTGTCGCGCCGCCGCATCACCCTATCCACCTCCGGCGTGGTGCCGTTGATGGCCAGGGCCGGCGAGGAGATCGGCGTCAACCTCGCCGTGTCGCTGCACGCGGTGACCAAGGAGGTGCGCGACGAGATCGTGCCCTTGAACCGCAAATATGGGATCGAGGAGCTGCTCCAGGCCTGCGCGGACTATCCCGGCGCCAACAATGCCCGCCGAATCACCTTCGAATATGTCATGCTACAGGGCAAGAACGACAGCGACGACGATGCGCGCGAGCTCGTCCGCCTGATCCGCAAGTACAAGCTCCCCGCCAAGGTGAACCTCATTCCGTTCAACCCCTGGCCCGGCGCCCCTTACGAATGCTCCACCCCTGAACGGGTGCAGCGTTTCTCCGACATCGTCTACGAAGGCGGCATCTCCGCGCCGATCCGCCGGCCGCGCGGGCGCGACATCATGGCCGCCTGCGGCCAGCTCAAATCCGCCGCCGAAAAGAAGAGCCGGGCCGAGCTCGACCGCATCGCCGCCGAAAAGCAGGCCGAAATCCCCGCC
>DASWMM010000375.1:0-2126 GCA_036399755.1 Allosphingosinicella sp. | reverse complement strand
GTTTCTACACGATCGTTTATTGGCTGATGATCGTCGCCGGCGCCAAGCTGCTGCTCGACGGCACGGGTCTCGCCTGAGGAGCGTGGATGCACCCGATGGGAAGATGACACCGGTATCACCTGGTGGTACAAGCGCCCTATGTCGCTGATCTTCCTCGCTCTCGCCGCCGCCGCCGCCCCGGCCGCCGTCCCCGCCTTTCCCGGAGCCGAGGGCGCCGGCGCGCTTTCCCGCGGCGGGCGCGGCGGTCGTGTCATTCGAGTCACCAACCTCGAGGACAGCGGTGACGGCTCGCTCCGCTCCGCGGTCGAAGCCAAGGGGCCGCGCACGATCGTCTTCGATGTCGGCGGCACTATTCGCCTCAAAAAGCCGCTGGTGGTGAGGAATGGCCAGGTGACGATCGCCGGCCAGACCGCGCCGGGCGGCGGCATCACGATTCGCGACCGCCACATCGAGATCGAGGCCGACGACGTGGTGGTGCGCTTCATCCGCGCCCGGCTCGGCGACGAAAGCCGGGTGGAGAGCGACGCCTTCACCATCAGCTCCGGCCGCCGGATCATCGTCGATCATGTGTCGGCGGGCTGGTCGGTTGACGAAACCCTCTCCTCGGGTTCGCGCTACCGGACCCCGAAGGAGGATTTGCGCGACGTCACCGTGCAATGGTCGATCATCTCGGAATCGATGCGCAAGTCGCTGCATGCCAAGGGCGAGCATGGCTATGGCTCGCTGCTGCGCGGCGGCCGCGGTGCCCGGATGAGCTTCCACCACAATCTGTGGGCGCACCACGGCGCGCGCATGCCTCGGCCGGGAAACTACACCAAGGCTGGCGAGGACAGCGTCGGCGCGTATTTCGATTTCCGCTCCAACGTCTTCTACAATTGGGGCGGCACCTATGCCGGCTACAACGCCGACAGCGGCGAGAATGCAAGCAATGCCGCCTACAACTTCGTCGACAACGCCTACAAAGCGGGCCCGGACAGCAAAAAGGCCGTGGCGTTCGACGAAAAGAACCCGATCGCCCGGGCCTGGTTCGCCGGCAACAGCATGAACGGCATCGTGCCGCGCGACCCGTGGAGCCTGGTCACCGGGCGAACCGACCCGGCCTATCGCCTCGCGGGGCCGATCAGCTTTCCCGCCGTGACCCGCGACCCTGCGGCTCGCGCGTTCGAGAAAGTGCTCGCCTCGGCCGGCGCGTCGCGCGTCCGCGACCCGGTCGATGCGCGGGTGGTGGAAACGGTGCGTTCGAGCGGCGGGCGGATCATCGACAGCCAGAAGGACGTGGGCGGCTGGCCCGAACTCGCCGCCGGCTCTCCGTGGCGCGACGGCGACGGCGACGGCATGCCCGACGATTGGGAACGCACCCACGGCCACAACGCCGCCGACGGAGCGGACGGCGCCGCCGACGCGGATGGTGACGGCTACACCAATCTGGAAGAGTGGCTGAACTCCCTCGCGGCGCCCCTGTCCGCGTGGTCCTTCGAGACGGGCCTTCGACACGCGACCCCATCAAAGTGATACTTTGATGGGAACCCTGCTCAGTCCCTCCTCAGGATGAGCGGTGAGGAGGAAGCGGCCCGATCAGAAGACCAGGCGCACGCCCGCCGTCACGATCCGGCCGGTGCTGGCGTAGACCGCGGTGGTCGGGTTCGCGTCATATTGGGTGCGGTACTGCGTCTCGTTGGTGAGGTTGCGGCCTTCCAGCGTCAGCTTGACGTTGTCGGTGAGGTTGATCGCCAGCGCCGCGTCGACGTTGAGCGTGTTCTCCGTGTAGCCGAAGTCCGCCACCACCGGCGAGTTGCACGGGCCGCCATTGTTGGTGGTGGTGCCGACCGCGCAGGTGCCGCTGGCGAGCGGGAAGCGGTTGACGTAGCGGGTGCGATACGCGCCCGAAACGCGCGCCGACCAGACCTTGTTCTCGTAGTACAAGGTGGCGTTGAACGAGTTTGGCGAGGTGTTGAGGAACGGCCCCGTCGCAAAGCTGTTCTGCGGAGTCACCTGCGTGCCCGTCCGGTTGGAGCCGAGCACCGTCGACGTGAGGTAGTTCAGCTTCGACGCGATGTGGGTGTAATTGGCGGTGATGCCCATGTCGTTGAACGGCGCGGGCAGGAAGAAGAAGTCGGTCTGCAGAT
>DASWMM010000374.1:0-2652 GCA_036399755.1 Allosphingosinicella sp. | reverse complement strand
CCTAACTGGGCCGCCCTTTGCCGGACGGCCCATTTTTTGTGCGCCTCAGGCGCGGCTGGCCGCGCAATTGGGAACCAGCTGGTCCTTCTTCCAGCAATTCTCGCTGAGCGGCGGGACCGACACGAGCTGGATCGACCAGGGGTTGAACGGCACCGGAGGCCGCTCCGTCACCGGGATGAGGCTGTTGCGCAGCTCGCGCACCCGCTCGCGCGCCACGGTGATCAGCTGCCCCTTCGGCTTGGTCAGCGCGTATTTCGAGATGTCCGCCGCCACCTGGCAGAAGCCGAACTGGGCGTGGAAGGTGGAGAAATTGTTGTAGGTCGCGGTCGAATAGTCGTCGAACAGCTTCTGGCCCTTCACGGCGCCGTGGACCCTTTTGAAATATCCGATCAGGGTCGTGTAGGCGCTCGCCAGCTCGACCGAATGGTGGGCCAGGATGCCGTTATAGTTGGAGACGGTGCGCAGGTAGGGCGAAAACTGGCATTGCAGCGCCGCGACGTTGAGCCCCGAGCGCAGGTTCCAGAGCAAATGGGAGCGATATTCGGCCGGGTTGGCGCCCGGGATCGGCAGGCCGACCAGCGGATCGCTTCCCTCGATCGGGCCCGGCTTGAAATCCGGCTGATTGAGGTAGATCTGCGCCGGCGCCGCTGCCGGCGCGGCGAAGGCGGCGAGCGCCGCGGCCGGGGCCGCTGCCCGCAGAATCAAGGACCGCATCGTCCGCATTACCACCCCTTACAAGAAGATTGGCGCCACCCGCGCCGCCCGCGTCTGCATATGCTTAACAGCGGTCTGGGGGCAATCCAGATTCGCGGCGCCTGTTGGTCGTGAAGCCCGCACGGCTCGTCGGCCAAGCTGTTAATCTCGGATCATTTTTACCTTGGAGCGGGTCGCGCGAGTCACCGCGCGCCACCGGGGTCACGCACAACGAAAGGGGCCGCCCGGTCGCCCGGACGGCCCCTCGTTCACCGGCCGAAGCCAGCGGGACTTACATCCCGTTGGTGGCAGTGGTGTTCGCGTCGGTGGTGCCGGTGCTGTTGGCATCGGTGGTCACCGTGACGTTGCCGGCGGAGACGTTGAGGTCGCCCGCGGTCAGGTTGGCGTCGGCGCCGGTGGTGCCGGCGTCCATGCCGCTGACGTCGTTCGCCATCAGCGGATCCTCGGCGGTCAGCGCCGTGTTGTTGGTGGCCGCGGTGTCGCCGCCGCCGCAGGCCGCAACGAACAGGGCCGCGCCGGCAACCATCGAACCGGTCATCACTTTCGAAAGAAGGTCACGCATTTAGAAACTCCCTAGGTTGACGATCTGGCCGGGTTGGCCCCTTTTTTGCCAAATCAGTTACGCACAATAGACGGAACGGGTAACGCTCTCAAGCCTTCTCCGGTCCCCCCTCGAGCGAGACAAGAAAACGCTCAAACCCCTGTCTCAGCGCCAGATCGAAATGCGCCTGCCCGCAGGGCACACCCATTTCGTCGAGGCTGGTCACTGGAAAGTCCGCAATACCGCACGGCACTATGCCTGAGAAGTGGGAAAGTTCCGGGTCCAGATTGACAGAGAAACCGTGCAGCGTCACCCAGCGCCGCACCCTCACGCCGATCGCGCCGACCTTGGCCTCGCCGCGCGGGCCATCCGCCCAGATGCCGATCCCCCCCGGCGCGCGCCGCGCCGCCACCCCCAGCGCGGCCAGGGTGTCGATCAGCCAGCCTTCCAGGCTGTGGACGAAGCGCCGGACGTCGCGCCCGCGCCGGTCGAGGTCGAGAAGGACGTAGCCGACCCGCTGCCCCGGCCCGTGATAGGTGTAGCGCCCGCCGCGCCCCGCCTCGAAGACGGGAAAGCCTTGCGGGTTAAACAATTCGGCCGGATCGGCGCTCGTCCCCGCCGTGTAGAGGGGCGGATGCTCGAGCAGCCAGACGAGCTCGCCGGCGTCCCCTGCGCGGATCGCGGCGGCGCGCGCCTCCATCTGCGCCAGTACCTCCGCATAGGGGCTGAGCCCCGGCGTCACGCGCCATTCGACCGCATCGGCACCGTTCATCGCCTGAGGCCTTTCGGACAGGGCGAGGCGATGTTCAAGCCTTGGCAGGGGCGCCGGGGCCGGGCTAGACCGTGCGGCGAGGCCGGACGAGCGGCCGCCGGCGAGGGGAATGAAATGAAGTTCAGCTACAGCGCGATCTGGGCCGACGTGATCGCGCTCATCCGCCGCCACGGCGCCCTCGTCGCGGCGATCGCGGGTGTGTTCCTGTTCCTTCCCGGCCTGCTGATGGGCCATTTCGCGCCTCCGCCCCAGGTCGAGGAAGGCGCGGACGTGCTCGCCGCCATGACGGCTTACTGGGAAGCCAATTCCCATTGGTACCTGCTCAGCGCCCTGGTGGGAATGGTCGGCACGCTCGCGATCATGTTCCTCATCTTCCGCGCCAACGTCTCGGTGGGCGGGGCGATCGCCGCCGCCGCCGCGCTTTTTCCCTTCTACTTCGCCGCCTCCTTCCTCTCCAGCCTCGCCATCGGCCTCGGGCTGTTTCTGCTGCTGCTCCCGGGGATCTACCTGTTCGGGCGCTTCGGCCCGCTCGCGCCGGCGATGGTCGCGGAAAGCCTGCGCAACCCGCTGGCGGCGCTCGGCCGCACCTGGGCGCTCACCAAGGGCAAAGGGTGGGCGGTGGTCG
>DASWMM010000373.1:0-10347 GCA_036399755.1 Allosphingosinicella sp. | reverse complement strand
GACCGGGGAGGCTGTTCACCTCGAGCCCCACCAGACTCGTTCGTACCGAGCGAAGTCGAGATGCGCGGCTCGGGCGTGTTTGCAGGCGATTGCACGGACTCAGAGGTGCGCCCCTCGACTTCGCTCGGGACGAACGAGGTGGGGGTTTGGCTCGTGCTTTCAGCCGTGCTCGGCACAGCGGACTCTTGCGCCTCAGTCGGCGTGACGAGGCCGTCGGCCATGGCCACGGTGTCCGTCCGCTCACCCGCGTCGTCGGTCTCCGTGCCCTCCTGCTGCGCCGCGGGCGGGGCGCTGTCCGAAGCCCCCGCCCCGGCCTCCGTTTCAAACACCACCAGCACCGATCCGATCGGGATTTGATCACCCACCTCGCCGGCCAGCGCCACAACCGTGCCCGCGACCGGAGACTCCATCTCCACCGTCGCCTTGTCGGTCATCATGTCGGCGAGCTGCTGGTCTTCGCTGACCTGGTCGCCGACCTTGATGTGCCAGGCGACGATTTCCGCCTCGGCAATGCCTTCGCCGATGTCGGGCAGCTTGAATTCGTAGCGTGCCACTTAAACCTCCAAAGTCTTTTTGAGGGCGAGGCCCAGGCGGACGGGGCCGGGGAAATAAGCCCATTCCATTGAATGCGGATATGGCGTGTCGTAGCCGGTGACGCGGGCGACCGGCGCTTCGAGGTGGTAGAAGCAGCGCTCCTGCACCAGCGCCGACAATTCCGCGCCGAACCCCGCCGTGCGGGTTGCTTCGTGGAAGATGACGCACCGGCCGGTTTTCTTCACGGACGCTTCGATCGCTTCGATATCGACGGGCACGATGGAGCGCAGGTCGATCACTTCGGCGTCGATGCCTTCGGCTTCCGCGGTAGCGATGGCGACGTGGACCATGGTGCCGTAGGCAAGGATGGTGATCTCATGGCCTTCCCGCGCCGTCGCCGCCTTGCCGAGCGGGACGGTGTAGTGGCCGTCCGGCACTTCGGCCGACGGATGCTTTGCCCAGGGGGTCACCGGGCGTTCGTAGAAGCCGTCGAACGGACCGTTGTAGATGCGCTTGGGCTCAAAGAACACCACAGGATCGGGGTCTTCGATCGCCGCGATCAGCAGGCCCTTGGCGTCGTAAGGGTTGGACGGGATCACCGTCTTGATGCCGGCGACGTGGGCGAACAAAGCCTCGGGCGACTGCGAGTGCGTCTGCCCGCCGAAGATGCCGCCGCCATAGGGCGAGCGGATCACCATCGGCATGCTCCACTGCCCGGCCGAGCGGTAGCGCATGCGGGCCGCTTCGGAGACGATCTGGTCGAAGCCCGGGTAGATGTAGTCGGCGAACTGGATTTCGGCGATCGGCTTGAGGCCATAAGCGGCCATGCCGATGGCGACCGCCATGATGCCGCTTTCGCTGATCGGCGCGTCGAAGCAGCGTTGCTTGCCGAAATCCCTCTGGAGGTGTTCCGTCACCCGGAAGACCCCGCCGAAATAGCCGACATCCTCGCCCAGCACGACGGTGGTGGGATCGCGCTCCATCATCACCTTGTGGGCGGAGTTGAGCGCCTGGATCATGTTCATAACGCTCATGCGCGTTTCGCCTCCACTTCGGCGAGCGCCTGGGCCTGCTGTTCCTTGAGATGCCAGGGGAGCTCGGCGAACACGTCCTCGAACATGGTCGCAACGTCGTTGTACGGATCGGACTGGAGGGTGCCGAGCCGCTCCGCCTCCTTCTGCGCGGCGCGGACTTCGGCGTCGAGTTCGGCAAGCAACGCGGTGTCGCGCGCCTCGTCCCACTCACCCATCGCAACGAGGTGCTGGCGAAGGCGGGCGACGGGATCGCCGAGCGGCCAGGCCTCGCCCGCGCCTTTGGGGCGGTAGACGGTCGGATCGTCTGAGGTGGAGTGGCCTTCGACGCGGTAGGTGAACAGTTCGATAAGCGTCGGTCCAAGGTTGGAGCGCGCCCGGTCTGCCGCCCACTGGGTGGCGGCATAGACGGCAAGCGCGTCGTTGCCGTCCACCCGCAGCCCGGCAATGCCGTAGCCCACCGCACGCGCCGCGAAGGTGGTGAGCTGGCCGCCGGCGATGCCGGAGAAGGTCGAGATCGCCCACTGGTTGTTGACGACGTTGAGGATCACCGGCGCGCGGTAAACGCCCGCGAAGGTGCAGGCTGCATGGAAGTCACCCTCGGCGGTGGAGCCGTCACCGATGTAGGCGGCGGCGATGCGGCTGTCGCCGGCGATCGCCGAGCCCATCGCCCAGCCCACCGCCTGCGGATATTGCGTGGCGAGGTTGCCGGAGATGGTGAAGAAGCCGTGGTCGCGCGCCGAATACATGATGGGGAGCTGGCGCCCCTTCAGCGGATCGCCGCGATTGGAATAAACCTGACACATCATCTCGGTCAGCGGGTAATCGCGGGCGATCAGGATGCCTTGCTGACGATAGGTGGGGAAGCACATGTCTTCCCGGTCCAGCGCATGCGCCGCGGCGACGGCGACCGCCTCCTCGCCCGTGCACTTCATGTAGAAGCTGGTCTTGCCCTGCCGCTGGGCGCGGTACATCCGGTCGTCGTAAACGCGGACCATCATCATATCGCGCAGCATGCGGCGCAGCGTGTCGGGGTCGAGCTTCGGGTCCCACGGACCCACCGCCCGCCCCTCTTCATCCAGAACCCGGATCAGGGAGTAGACGAGGTCGTGGGTGTCCGAGGGCGCCGCCGCCGGATCGGGGCGGCGCACGGAGCCTGCGGGCGGGACCTGGACGTGGCTGAAATCGATCGCGTCGCCGGGACGTGCCTCGGGCTCCGGCACATGAAGCGAGAGCGCCGGCCGGTTGGCACGCTCTGGACTGCTGGTCATCCTCTCTCCTTCGCCTCCGGCTTATGGGTGCCGGGGTTCTTTTTTTTCGGCGGCCGCGCCGCGCTTGCCGGCCTCTAAGCAGATTTGCCACCCCGTGCCAACGCCTTGGGACGGCGGCGGCTCCGCGCGGGATTGAGCAAGAGCGGGTAAGCGGCGCATGGTGGCGCTTCCGCTATGCCGCGGGCGGCGAAGAAGGGTCAGGGTCTATGAAAACATCCGGATTTGTATTGTGGCTGAGCGGGATCGCGGTTGCCCTGCTGATCCTTGCGGGCTGCGCGACGACGGACGCAACGGGCGCAGGGGCAAGCGGCGCCCCGGTCTTCTACGTCATGCGCCATCTCCAGAAGAGCACGAACGGCAGCGATCCGGCGCTGAGCGCCGAAGGCGCGACCAATGCGGTGCGCGCCGCAGCCTGGTTCGAGGGGCGAGCGAAGCCGGGCGCCATTTACGTCAGCACCACCCGCCGTGCGCGCGAGACCGCCGCGCCGCTCGCCGCCAAGCTCGGCCTGACGCCAATCGAATATGATCCGCGCGATACGCCCGGCTTGGTCGCACGGGTCCGCGCCGAAAGCGGATCGGTGCTGGTGGTCGGACATTCCAACACGGTGCCGGACATCGTTGCAGCGCTCGGCGGCGCCCGGCCGGAGCCGCTTGCCGACAGCGATTACGGATCGATCTGGACGGTGGCCGGCGAAGGCGGCGCCACCGCGCGGTTCGAGCTTCAGGCCAAAGGCAAATAAAGCTCGGTGACGGCCTGACCTTCGGGCACATCGGGGAAGAAGCTGATCCGGCGGCAGAAGAGCGGGAAGTCGCGGGGGGCCTCGCCGCTTTCGGGCAGCCAGTCGCGGTAAAGGAACAGCGCCGGCGCCTCCAGATCGTCGCTGCCGCCGGTGACCCGCAGCATTGCGCATCGCCCCGCCGGAATCTCACCCGGCACCATGCCCTGTTCGTTCGGCTCCACCTTCAGCGCCGTGCCGGCGCAGAGGCTGAGGCGGTAATCGGCCGGATCGGTAGCCGCCGGATCGGAGTGGAAGATGTTGAAGGTGGCGCTGACTTCGGGGCGCAGCCGGTTGGCCTTCCGCCAGGCGATGAAGCGCTGAATGGAGGCGCCGATGGTTGCGGGGTCGCCGCGATGCTCCAGGATCGCCACCGGGGTTGCGGGGAAGTCGACGATCTTCACGTCCTGCGCCGACCAGCTTGGCTCCATGCGCTTGCTCCTTGCTTCGTTGAGGGGTTCGAGCGCGGCCAGCCACGGCGCCCAATCGGCGGCCTTGCGGAAGGCGGAGGGCAATTGCCCGCAGCGATCGCGAAAGGCGCGGGCGAAGGCTTCGGGGCTTTCGTAGCCGGCGTCGAGCGCGATTTCGGTAATGCCCATTCCGCCGCGATAGGCGAGTTGCCACGACGCGCGCTTCAATCGCGCGAGCTGGACGTAGCGGTGGACGGAAAGGCCGAAGCCGGCGCTGAACTGGCGGTGGAAATGGTGCTTGGAAAAGGCGGCGACGCTGCTCAGCGCGTCCAGGCTCAGATCGGCATCGAGGTTGCCGTCGATATGATCGAGCACCCGGAGCATTCTAGCCTGGTGCTGATCGGCGGCCTTTGTCATCGCGCTCTCCGTGCGGGGACCAGCTAGGCGAAGGCAAGCCCGGTGCGCTCGATGGATGTTGCTGTTTTGAAGGCCGCGTTGAACTCAGCAGGCGCGCCGGCTGCGCATGAAGGCGGATGCTCTGGCGGCGGCGCGGGAGATGGGATCTCCCGCAGCCGGTGCCGAGGGCTTCACCCCCGCCGCCGGGCGAGGCGTGCCGCCGCTGGGGACGGCGCCGGGCCCGGCGAGCGGCAGGAGCTGGAAGTCACAGATCGACACAGGCCGCGATGCTTTCCAGCTTGCGGATCCGCTCGCGCAGGTCCGCCATTTCAATGAGGTCTCCGGCGCCGCCATGGGGGCGCTCGGTCTGGCGGCTGGCGGCGGCATTGAGCTCCATCCGCTTGAGCTCCAGCCAGCCCTGCCAGCCCTTGAGGGCGGCAAGGAGGGCGATGCCGAGGCCGGCCAGGCCGAAGCCCGCCATCGCGATCATTGTCATGGGTTCGCTCATCTTGGGTCTCCCTTGTGCTTGGGGCGACAGGCCGCGCTCAGCGCAGGCTGTCGATTTCCTGGGCAAGGCGGTTGTTGGAGCCGGTGACGAAGCTTTCCACTTCGGCCATGCGGTAGTCGATGTCGCGCATCGACTCGCGCATCTCCGCGGTGGAGCTCGAGACCCGGGCGCTGCCCCTGGCCGAGCCTTCGCCATCCGGCGCGTTTTTGGCGATCAACGCCGCGGCGAAGTAGGCGATCACCGTCCACGGAAAGGCTCCGAGCAGCGTCACCAGCACCGCGGCGACGCGGATCAGGGTCACGTCCCAGCCGGTGTAATCGGCGATGCCGGCGCACACGCCCATCGCCTTGCCATTGCGGCGATCCAGATAGAATTTGCGTCCCCGTGTCATGATAATCCTCCCTTTGATTCTAGGTCAGTTGTTGGCGGTGCCGGCGGCGAGCCGGGCTTTCAGCGCTTCGAGTTCGGCATCGACCTTTTCGGAATTGCGAAGATCGGCGATTTCCTCGTCCAAGGTCCTTGGCGGCGCGGCGAGGGCAAGCGCTTCGGCATGGCCCTCGGCCAGGTCGGCGCGGCGCTCCAGAACGTCGAAGCGGGAAAAGGCCTCCTGCGTCTTCGAACCGGCATACATTTCCCGAAGCCGCACCCGGGTTTCGGCGCTTTCGAGCCGGCTCTGGATGGCGTTCTGCCGGCTGCGCGCTTCGCGAAGCTTGCCCTGCAGCTTGGCAAGGTCGGCCTCGAACGAGCGCAGCGTTTCGTCGAGCACCGCGATCTCCGCGCCGATGCTCAGCGCCATTTCCGCGGCGCGCTGCTTCTCGGTAAGCGCGGCCTTGGCGAGATCTTCGCGGCCCTTGGAGAGCGCGAGCTCGGCCTTTTCCGTCCAGTTCGCCTGGATGGCGTCGAGGCGCAGCACCTGGCGGCGCATCTCCTTCTGGTCGGCGATGGTCCGGGCGGCGGAGGAACGGACCTCGACCAGGGTTTCCTCCATTTCGAGGATGATCATTCGGATCATCTTCGCCGGGTCTTCCGCCTTGTCGAGAAGGTCGGTGAAGTTGGCGGCGACGATGTCGCGCGTCCGGGTGAAGATGCTCATGGGCAGGAACTCCGTAAAGGACCGGATCGTCCGGGCGGGGCTGGGCGCGGCGCTGTGGAGCCGCCGCGGTGTCGGCCGGGGCGGAATTCGGACCAGCTCGTCACGCCCGACGCTGATCGCCTCAGGCACGGGCGGAAACGTCCAGCTGGGTGGCGGCGGCGAAGACCCGGCCATTGCCCGCTTCGGCCGGACCAACGGCGGCGCCGACGGCGGTGGCGGTGAGAACGAGCGCGGCGACCGCGGCGAGAAAGCTGTGCTTGATGTCGGTGTTGAACATGATGTTTGCTCCCTTGATCCTGAGTTTCGTCCGCATTCGCTGCGGTTGCCCAGAGTATAACAAGAGGCGTGCCAGAGCCGTGAAAGTGGCGGATTTCAGCGCTTTCTTGTTCGCGAAGGGGCCTGAAGCGACACGGAGTGCCGGCCGATATTGGGATTTTCCACCAAGCTTTGGGACTGGGGTTGGGAAAGCTCGGCGCACCGGCCTGCCGCAAGCCGCGCGGCGCCACTTTACGCCCGCCCACCGCGCCTGTTAGGCTCCGCCCGCACACAAAAAGGGGGGCCTTGAAGATGCTGGACTATTTCACGGACACGCTGCCGCACTTTCTGGCCTATTTCGCAGCGGCGGTGGCGCTGGCGGTGGCGTTCCTGACGATCTACGTGATGATCACGCCGCACAAGGAATTCGCGCTCATCAAGGAGGGCAACAGCGCCGCGGCGGTGCAGCTCACCGGCACCTTTCTCGGCTTCTGCATCCCGGTGGCGGTGGTGATCGGCCATTCGGTGAGCATCCCCGACATGCTGCTGTGGGGCGCGGTGGCGGCGCTGGTCCAGCTCCTCGTCTTTTTCGTCGTCGCGCGCCTGCTGTTCCGCTCGATCTCGCAGCGGATCACCGAGAAATGCGCGGCATCGGGCATTTTCGTCGGCGGCGTCGGCCTGGGGATCGGCATCCTCCAGGCCGCCTGCATGGTCCCTTGAACGCCGCCGGGCGAGGAGATTGATCCGATGAAAAAGCAGATGATCATGACCAGCGCGATGGCGGCGGCGCTTGCCGCGCTGCCCGCCTGTTCGTCCAACGACGACTGGAACGGGGAAACCATCGCTCAACAGGACACCGCGGTCTGCGTCGATCAGCAGGGCAAGCGAGTCGACGACAGCCAGTGCAACGACAACGCGCATCGCTCAAGCGGCGGCGGTATGGGGAATGCGTTCCTGTGGTATTATATCGGCCGCAACGCGGCGGTGCCTTATTACGGGGATTCGATCCACGACCGCCGCTATTCGCGCTACGCCCAGTATAACGGTTTCTCGAGAAAGCCGGGCGTTTCCTATGCGCGGGCGCCCGATTCGACGCGGATGACGCGCAGCCAGGCGGTGTCGCGCGGCGGGCTCGGCTCGAGCTCCAGGCGCTTCGGCGGCAGCGGCCGGTCCTGAGCAAAGCCCATGGAACGGCACGCCTCGCCGCCGCGCGAGAACTGGCAGGCCATCGTCGAAGGCCTGGGGCTGATCTGGCACAGCGAGGGCGACCAGACCTATTGGGACGAAAGCGCCTATTACGCCTTCACCCTGGGCGAGGTGGAGGCGATCGAGGACGCGAGCGAGGCGCTCTACCAGCTCTTCCTGGAAGCCGGCGAGAAGATCATCGGCGACACCGAGCTGATGGAATTGTTCGGCATTCCCGCTTTCTGCCACCGCGCGATCAAGGCGGCGTGGAAGGCGGAGCCGCCGTCGCTCAACTACGGCCGCTTCGACCTTGGCTATAACGGCAATGGCGAGCCCAAGCTGTTTGAGTTCAACTGCGACACGCCGACCTCGCTGCTCGAAGCGGCGGTGATCCAGTGGGAATGGAAGGAGACGCTGTTCCCCGAACTCGACCAGTATAACAGCCTGCACGAGAAACTGATCGGGCGCTGGGCGGAGCTTCGCCCGCGCCTCCGCGGCAAGCGCATCTGGTTCACCCACACCGCCGATCCAAGCCACGAGGATACGATCACCACCACCTACCTGCGCGACCTTGCGACGCAGGCGGGGCTGGAGACCCATGGGGTGCTGATCGACGATATCGGCCTGGATGCCGACGGCCGGATCCTCGATCACGAAGACCAGATGATCAGCGCGATCTTCAAGCTCTATCCGTGGGAATGGATCGTGCAGGAAGCTTATGGGCCCGACATCGTCCGCCACCTGCCGGACACGGTGTGGATGGAGCCGATCTGGAAAATGATCTGGAGCAACAAGGCGATCCTCCAGATCCTGTGGAACATGTTTCCCAACCATCCCAACCTCCTTGCCGCATCGGTGCGGCCGGAGCGGATCGGGGGGAGCTATGTCGCCAAGCCGTTCCTGGCGCGTGAAGGCGCCAACATCGAAGTGGTGGAGCGCGGCCAGACGGTGGCGCGCAGCGGCGGCGAATATGTCGAGGGACTCACCATGTATCAGGAGCTTTACCCCTTGCGCGACTTCGGCAACGGCTATCCGGTGATCGGCAGCTGGATCGTCGACGGCGCCGCGGCGGGCATGGGCATCAGGGAAGACGGGCTGATCACCGGCAACCGCGCCCGCTTCGTTCCGCACGTGATCAGGGGTTGAGGATATGCGGAACCTGCGCGCCGCCACCGATACGCTGAAGGAGCTCGCGGCCCTTTATGCGGGGCTGATCCTCGCCTGCACCCTGCTCTTCATGACGCTGGAGGGACACGACTTCGCCACCAGCCTTTATTGGGCGGGCACCACCGCCACCTCGACCGGCTATGGCGATATCACGCCCAAGAGCGTGGCGGGCCAGATGCTGGCCTTTTTCCTGATGCACGTGTCGGTGTTCTGCGTCGCGCCGCTGATCGTCGTCCGGCTGGTCGACCGATTGAACGAAAATCGCGACGCCTTCACCCATGACGAGCAGGTTCTCATCCTGGAAGGCCTGCAGC
Organism: Allosphingosinicella sp.; assembly: GCA_036399755.1. Lineage (GTDB taxonomy): Bacteria > Pseudomonadota > Alphaproteobacteria > Sphingomonadales > Sphingomonadaceae > Allosphingosinicella. The sequence goes on along the minus strand of DASWMM010000373.1, from coordinate 1,407 downwards.
GCCTCGAAGCGGCGGTGGCGCGGCTGGAGGCGGAGCGGGGCGCGGCGGGCAAGAGCGACCCGGAACGGACATGAAAAAGCCGCGGCGCCGGGGTTACCCGCGCCGCGGCCTTTCACCTTGCGAACCGCTTAGTAGTAATAACGGTTGCGGATCACCTGCAGCACGCGGCCGGTGCGGACGTTGACCAGCAGCAGGTCGTCGCCGTAGCGGATCCACTGCTGGAACCGGCCGGGCTGGCGCACGCCGAAGCGGCCGTAATCGTTCACATGATAGCGCGAACCATAGAAGCCGGTCTGCAGGCGGAAGCCCACGCCGACGGGCCGGTAGGACCAGTTCCGGTAGGGCGCGGCGTAGCGAACGGAGCGGCGACGATCCATCCGGTCTTCGCGCAGTTCGCGCTGGGCGCCGCGCAGCTCGCGCCGTTCTTCGCGAACGTCGCGGCGGTCACCGAAGCGACGGGCCTGGCGCAGGTCCTGGCGCTCTTCGCGCACTTCGCGGCGGTCGTGGCGGATCTCGCCGCGGGACTGGGCCGAGGCTGCGGTGGGCGCAACAACCGCGGCGATCAGGCCAAGCATGATGAGTTTACGCATGAATCAAACTCCACTGATGGGACGATGGGGAAAGCTCCCGATCGCATGAGTGGGGTATGCCACCACGGCTCTGAACGGCCTCCGAACGCGCCGTTCATCGCAGCGCAGGGATAGAGGACGCGGAAAAGGCGGCGGCTCCACTCGTGAGCCGCCGCCTTTCGGAGCTTGAACAGGCGTAAACGCTTACTGGGCGTTGCCCGAAGCGTTGGCGCTCATGTTGGCGGCCATGTCGCCAGCCGCATCGGCGGCGTTGCCGACGGCTTCGGCCTGGTTGCCGAGCATGTCGGCGGCGTTGCCGCTGGCATTGTCAGCGACGTTCTCGATGGTGCCCTGAGCGGCCTCGAGTTCGTTGACTGCGGTCATGTCGCCGCCGGTGTTGTTGGCCGCAGTGTCGTTCGCGCCGCCGCAAGCGGCGAGCGCGAAGGTCGCGGCGAGCGCGGCCGTCTTCAGGATCGTCTTCATGATATTTCCCCTTATTCTTCTAAACGGAGCGGACGCCCCGGCCGCGAGGCCAGAGCGTCCCGGAGCCGCGTGACCTTGAGCCCCGGTGAGGGGCTAGCACGAAATCACCGAAGCGCAAACCGCCGCCGTAACAAGCGCCGTGCCAGTGCAACCTGCGCTACAGCCCGACATCCTCCAGGCTGAGCAGGGTGGCGTTGCCGCCGGCGCTGGTGGTGTCGGTGCTGGTCACCCGCTCGGCGCAGAAGCGCGGCAGGTAGTGCGGGCCGCCCGCCTTTGGGCCGGTGCCGGACAGCCCCTCGCCGCCGAACGGCTGGGAGCCGACGATTGCGCCGATCATGGAGCGGTTGACGTAGAG
>DASWMM010000372.1:0-7626 GCA_036399755.1 Allosphingosinicella sp. | reverse complement strand
CACCGGCAAGTTGAAGGAGCCGCAACAAAGACGGGTTAAGCAGGGGGTGCGGACCTTACTGGGTTTGGGGGTGTTTCCGGCATTTTGAGCGTGTCGTCAGGCGGCGCCGAGCGCCAGCCGGTGCGCGTCTCGGCAGATCGCCTCCAGGCACGCCTCGCCGCCGCTCAGCGTCGCCACCTCATGCGCAAAGGCGAGGTCGAGCTTGGCCGCGAGCGCCGCAACGTCCGGCGCGGCGGTGCGCAGCAGCGCCCGCAACGACCGCTCGAACCGCTCCCCCAGCCGGTCGTAAAGGTCCTCGTCGTCGGTGCTCGCTGCAGCAAGAACCGCCGCCTCCGCCTTGCGGAAGCGGGCGAGAGCGGTGCTCCAGCGCGCGGCGCGCCGTTCGCTTTGCTCGTCACCCCGGACTTGATCCGGGGTCCACCTTCCTTGAACCGCGGCCGAAGAGGAGAAGGTGGATCCCGGATCAAGTCCGGGATGACGAAGAGGGGCAGCCGCGCCGAGCACAGGCGCCACACACGCAGCGCCTAGCAGAGCGCGCCGCGACACATTAAGGTCGGCACCAGCCATCCTTCGCCTCCTATCGGCGTTGTTGGTCAGAACCGGGCGCAAGGTAGCCGCCTTGCCCCGGTTCGCGAATATATGTGCGCAATTATTCGGGGCAAGTCAATAGCCGATCCACCCAAAAGAGGCCGCGGCCGCCCCCGCACCGGCATCGGCCCGGCCATCTCCATGCGGCTGTATCCGGAACTGGAAGCGAAGCTTGCCGCTTGGATGGAGCGCCAGCCGAACCCGAAGCCGTCGAGGTCGGAGGCGTTGCGCAGGCTGGTGGAGAGAGGCTTGTCGGCGGAAGAAGCCTAGCGACTACCGGCTGCTAGCCGCCAGTGGCAAACGCCGGCCGGCTTTCGCAATTTTCCGGAGGCGGGCGCTGCTTTCAGGATCGGATGAATGCCGGCTGCGGAAGAAACAGGGCGCTCCGGCTGCGTGAAACCGAAGCGCCCCGTGAGCGGTCCACCTCACATAGACCGCTCTAGCCGAATTGGTTGTCGCCTCAGGCCATGAATGATCGCAGTCGAAGTTCCGCAACCAGGAAGTTGGCATTCTGGCCGCCGAGGCGCGCGAGGTAGTGCAGCCCCTCTCGCCACTCCCCGACAGACGAATCCGCGTTGATGTGTCCGGCCTTACCGGCGTCGATCAGTTCGCTGCCCCAAAGCCGGGCCATGTGCGCGGAGCGGGCGAAGCTGGCGTAGGGGTCGTTGCGACTGGCGATGAGCAGGCTGGGGAACGGCAGTGGACGCGGCGGCAGCGGCCGGAAGTCACGAATTCGGCAAGGCGTGTCCTCGGCGTCGACATCCGGTGGAGCAACGAGCAGCGCCCCGAGCACCTTTTCCCGGAAGGCCTCGCTCCACGAAAGGGTCGCCCACCATGTCGCGGCGAGGCAGCCGAGGCTGTGCGCGACCAGAACCAGCGGCCGGGGACTCTCGCGCACGGCACGGTCGAGGTTTGGTACCCACTCATGGAGACGAGGCGTGGCCCAGTCGCCGAAGTCCACTCGCCGGAAATAGGGGAGCAGTTCCCACTGGCTTTGCCAGTGGCCGGGGCCGCTATTGTCGAGCCCCGGAAGGAGCAAAACCGACGGCGTGTCCTCATCCCGCCTTTGCGCGCGGCCGATAAAGCCGGCGATTTCAACTTCTGCAACCTGCACCACATACCTCCTTGTCCAATACCGCCGCAGCGGTAGGTTTTCGGAAGATCTCCGGAGGTCCGGTCGATGCCGTTGTTGTCGCTCCCCCCGCTGAAAACGTCGGGAAAGAAGACTGCAACGGCGGCAGGAAGATACCTAAGCAGTGAAGTTGACAATGGGCCTGCGCCGGGACGTTTCGAAACGCAGCCAATCTGAAATCACCGGCCTTTCGGTGAGTGCGTCTTGTATTGCCGCCGGTTGCAGACGTTCAGAGGCTCCCATAAACATTGTCCTGAGCCGTGGCTGTGCCGCGACTCGGCTGCACCGACCGGACCGCCGGAGGGCTGCCCCGCTGCTTACCCACAGCCGGAGCCTTTCATGTTATACAGGTTCGCCCTTTTGCCCGCCGCCCTTTTCGCTGCCGGCGCTGCCGAGTCCGCCAGCGCGCAGGGGCCGCTCTCCGCGGCCTTGAGCACGGGCGAGAACGTCAAAGTATCGGGTAGCGTTCGGGTTCGCTGGGAGGGGCTGACCGGGCAAGTGCGTCCCGGATTAAACGCCGAGGACGGCATCGTCGCCGTGCGCACCACTTTGTTTGGCGAGTACGACACGGGCACCGTTCGGTTCGGGGCCGAACTCTACGACAGCCGAGTTTACGGCGCCGGAGCGCGCAGCATGGTCGGCGCTAACGACGTCAACGTTGCCGAGTTCGTCCAAGCCTATGTCGCGGCGGACTTCGAGACGCCCTTGGGCAAGGGCAGTGCCGCAAGCGTTCAGGCTGGCCGCTTTACCGTGAACCTGGGCTCTCGCCGCCTCGTTGCCGCCGATGACTATCGCAACACGACGAACGGCTTCACTGGCATTCGCGCGGACTTCAAAACCGGAGGGGGGACGGCCGGAACCCTCCTTTTCGTCCTCCCACAGGTGCGTCTGCCGGATGATCTGCCCTCCATCCTCGATCACCAGTTCGAGTTCGATCGCGAGAGTTTCGACCTTCGCTTATGGGGTGGAATAGCAAGCCGCCAGAATCTGTTTCCGGGGGTGACGGCCGAGGCGAGCTACCTGCGTCTGGAGGAGCGGGATTCACCGGGCCGTCCAACCCGCGACCGGCGCCTCCACACGGTAGGCGCCCGTCTGATTCGTGATCCCGCACCTGGCAAGATGGACTTCGAAGTCGAAGCGATCCGCCAGTTCGGCAGCATTTCTTCCGGGATCGGTGCCACGGCAGGCGACCTGGCCGTCCGCGCCGCCTTTTACCACGCCGACGCAGGCTACACCTTTGCAGGGAAATGGAATCCGCGCCTTTCCCTGGAGTACGACCGTGCGACGGGCGATGGGCCGGGCCGCCGATACGGCCGCTTCGATACCCTTTACGGCATGCGCCGCGCTGACCTGGGGCCGGCGGGTCTTTACGCAGCGCTCGGACGCGCGAACATCAGCACGCCGGGTCTGCGTGTGGAAGCAGCGCCCGGCTCGCGGACCGACCTCTTCGCCAGCTATCGCCTGCTCTGGGCGGAGGAAGCGACGGACATCTTTTCGACGACCGGGGTGCGCGATCCCGCTGGAGCGTCCGGGCGTTACGCGGGCCAGCAGATCGAGGGCCGAGTGCGGCACTGGATTGTGCCGAAGCTGCTCCGCGCGGAGGTAAACGCCGTCTGGCTCGGCAAGGGCCGCTTCCTGCGCCAAGCCCCGAATGCGCCAGACACCGGCGATACGTTCTACGCCTCGGTCGCCGCTACCGCCAGCTTCTGAATTTGGTGGGCCACCCGGTTCACCCGCTTCAGTTGGGCGACCGGACGCCGGAAGGGGTCTCGACCTTTCTGAGGTCGATGGGCGTGCCGTCGATCGCAATGGGGCCGGGGGGAGGGCTAGAGTTGGAATGAACTCCGGTTTGGCCGGCAATATTGCGAGCTCCTCGTCTGGCTAGAGGCGAAAAAGCGTGCAAATATTTTCCGGCGGGGAGCCGGTAGCTCGCGAGATTGCGATTGCGCAGCGTGAAATATCGGTGGTGGCGCACACCGTCATTAATCACATAAATTTAAGTTGATTATTAACGGGTTGCCCCTACTTGTCTCTCCCATAGATACCTCTGCGATGCTCATTTCGCTCGCTTATTCTGCAATTGCGTCGCGGCGTTTTCCGTGGACACAGCGTATGCATCCGGGATGAAAGCAGCTCCCAGGGCGCTCCGCGAGGAGACACTTCATGGCTATTCGCACCGTCGGTTCCAACGGGACCTATCGCTCCATTTCCGAAGCCATGGCCGCTTCGGGGCCGGGCGACACGATCCAGCTCCTGGCCGGCTATTCGAACGAGCGGGCGGCGGTTCTCTACAGCGGGATGATCATCGATGGCGGCGCAAGCTCGACCGGGATCGTCCTCGACCTTGCGGTGGGGGTGACCACGGCTACGCTTACCGGCACGGCGCCGATCAACGTCAACGACGCGGCGGACGGCAACGGCATCGTCGGCAATGACGGCGACAATCTGATCACCGTCACCGCAGGCGCCGACTCGGCAAGCGGCGGCGGCGGCGAGGACCGATTGTTCGTCGATTACCGGCTTGCAACGGGCGCGGTGACGGGCACCGTCGCCAACGTTGCCGAAGCGGGCGGCGGCGGCCGGCTGGTGACGATCAACGGCGGCTTCGAGCATTTCACGATCTGGACCGGCGCGGGCGCCGACACGATCACCACGGGCGCGGGCGATGACGACATCCGCACCGGCGAAGGGGCCGGCACGGTGACCGCGGGCGAGGGCTTCAACACAATCATCGGCGGAGGCGGCGCCGACACGGTGACCGCGGGCGACGGCGGCAATTATGTCGATACGGGTGACGGCGCCAATAACGTCACCACCGGGCTCGGCGAGGACGAGATCCTGACCGGTCGCGGCGCCGACACGATCACCAGCGGCGGCGGCGCCGACCGGATCACGGTTCGCGGCGGCGCGGACAATGCCGATGCGGGCGCGGGCGACGACCTGCTGATCATCGACTATTCGGCGTCGGTCACCGACGTGACCGGCGGCGTGACGAGCGGCAGCCTCGCGGCGGGCTATGGCGGCCACATCGCCGATCTTGGCGGCGCGACCCTCGACTTCGTCGGCGTGGAGCGGATGAACGTCACCACCGGATCAGGCAACGACACGGTGACCACCGGCGGCGGAAACGACACGGTGTCCGGCAACGACGGCAACGACCGGTTCTTTCTGGGGGTCGGCGGCGATGACACCGCTTCGGGCGGCGCCTGCGACGACAGCTTCAACTTCGGAGCGGCTTTTACCGCGGCGGACAAGGTGGATGGCGGCTCGGGCACGGACGTGGTCCAGCTGCTCGGGAACTACAACGTGACCCTTGCCGCGGACAGCTTCACGGGCGTTGAGCGTCTTACCTTGTTCAGCGCGGCGACGCCGGGCAGCCCTTCGCCGTTCAGCTACACGATCACGACGGCCGACGGGAATGTCGCGGCGGGCGAATTGCTGACGGTGCTCGGCACCAACCTGGCCGGCGACGAGACCCTGGTCTTCAACGGCAGCGCCGAACTGGACGGATCCTTCTACGTCGCCGCGGGCGCCGGCAACGACACGCTTGCCGGCGGCCAAAGGGGCGACACCCTGCTCGGCGGCGCGGGCAACGACCAGCTCTTCGGGCTGGGCGGCGACGACCGTCTGGCGGGCGGCGCCGGTGCCGACATGCTGCGCGGCGGCAACGGTTCGGACTTCTTCGTGTTCAACGCGGTAAGCGACTCGGTGGCGGGATCGATGGACCGGATCGCCGACTTCCAGGCGACCACGGACAAGATCGACCTCAGAAAGATCGATGCCAATACGGCGCTTGCGGGCGACCAGGCCTTTACCTTCATCGGCACCAATGCGTTCGGCGGCGTGGCCGGCGAGCTCAGGGTGTACAACCAGGACGGGCATTGGTTCGTTTCGGGCGACGTGGACGGCAACGGCACCGGCGACCTCCTGATCCAGGTGGACACGTTCAACAACTACGCTTTGGCGGCCAGCGACTTCCTGCCCTGATGTTCCGGAGGCTCGGAAGCCGTCACGGGAGTTAATCCCGTGAGTCAGTCGGCGCTAGGCGCCGCTGGCCGGCATTCGCGCTCTCTTCGTGCTGCTCCGGCGGCTGCGTGGCAGCCGCCGTCGCTACGCTCGGGCCCTGCAGCCTACTTCCCCTTCACATAGCTTCCCGGCGCGTCCTCCAGTGCCTTGAGCTTGCCGCCGCCCGGGATGCGGGCGCCCTTGGCGGGTACGCGCTTCTCGCCCTGGGCGCCGATCCACTGGATCCAGTCGGGCCACCAGCTGCCCTTGGTTTCGGTCGCGCCGGCGACGAACTCCTCAAGCGTCGAGACCTTGGCGTCGTTGGTCCAGTACTGGTATTTGCCGGCTTCGGGCGGGTTGACGACGCCGGCGATGTGGCCGCTGCCCGCAAGCACGAACTTCACCGGGCCGCGGAAGTGGTCGGTGATTTTCCAGACGCTTTTGGCCGGCGCGATATGGTCCTCGCGGCCGGACTGGACGTAGGTGGGGGTTTCGACTTTGCGCAGGTCGATTGGGGTGCCGTCGATCACGATCGCGCCGGGCTGGACCAGTTTGTTGCCCTTGTAGAAATCGCGAAGGTAGGCGCCGTGCCACTTGGCGGGCAGGTTGGTGGTGTCGCCGTTCCAGTGGAGCAGGTCGAAGGGGGGATAATCCTCGCCCATCAGGTAATTGTTGGTGACGTAGTTCCAGATCAGGTCGCGGCCGCGCAGCATGTTGAAGGTCAGCGCCATGTAGCGGCCGTCCATGAAGCCCTTCTCGGCGGACATCTTGTCGATCATCCCCAGGGTGTCGTCGCCGACGAACATGTTGAGGTCGCCCGCTTCGGAGAAATCGACCTGGGCGGTGAAGAAGGTGGCGCTGGCCACCTTGTCCGCCTCGCCGCGCGCCGCGAGCAGGGCCAGCGTGCAGGCCAATGTGGTGCCGGCGACGCAATAGCCGATGGCGTGGACGCTTGGCACGCCGAGCAGCTCGCGGACCGTGTCGATGGCGTCGATCTGGCCGCGCATGACGTAGTCGTCGAGCACGGTGTCCTTGAGGCTTTCGTCGGCCGATTTCCACGACACGACGAACACGGTGAGGCCCTGCTCCACCGCCCAGCGGATGAAGCTCTTCTTGGGATTCAGATCGAGGATGTAGAAGCGGTTGATCCAGGGTGGGAAGATGATCAGCGGGGTTTCGTGGACCGTGTCCGTGGTGGGGGTGTACTGGACAAGCTCGTAGAGCGGCGTGCGTTTCACCACCTTGCCCGGGGTGACGGCGATGTTGCGGCCGACTTCGAAGGCTTCGGGATCGGTGTGGGTAAGCTGGCCCTTGCCGACATCGCGGAGCATGTTTTCGAGGCCCTTGAGGAGGCTCTCGCCCTTGGTCTCCATGGCACGTTCGAGGACCAGCGGGTTGGTGGCGGCGAAGTTGGACGGCGACATGGCGTCAACGAAGCCGCGGGTCATGAAGCGCAGTTTCTCGCGCTGCTTGTCGTCGATGCCCTCCAGCGTGTCGACGGAGCCGAGCATGCGTTCGGAGACCAGCAGGTAGCTTTGGCGGATGGTGTCGAAGAGCGGGTTCTGCTGCCATTGCGGGGCGTTGAAGCGTTTGTCCTTGTCGGCCTTTTCGGCAAGCTCCGTGCGCGGGGTTTCAAGGCCGAGCGCGCGCTGCCAGAGCGAGAGGCCCTGGGTCCAGAGGTCGACCTGCGCTTCGGCGATCTTGGCCGCGTCGGGGAAGGCGCTCATTCCGGCCCACATCTTCGTCAACGCGTCCGGATTGGGGGCTTTCAGCTCGCCGGCTTGCTTGGCGACGTGCTCGAGCATCATCTGCTGGGCGCGGCCCATCACCCAGGTCCAGTGCTGCATTTCTTCCAGCGTGGGGAGGGGCGGGGTGGCGGCGGGGGTGGCGGGGGCGGCGGC
>DASWMM010000371.1:0-5486 GCA_036399755.1 Allosphingosinicella sp. | reverse complement strand
TCTAACTGTTATTCCGAACCTAAGGGCAGATTCCCACGCGTTACGCACCCGTGCGCCACTAGACCCGAAGGTCTCGTTCGACTTGCATGTGTTAGGCATGCCGCCAGCGTTCGTTCTGAGCCAGAATCAAACTCTCAAGTTTGTGTCCGACCTCCATGCCCATGGGGGAAAACCCATAAGCGGCGAAGGCCGGCTTCAAGGAGCCGTTCCTGCACTTCACATATACTGTGGATATGTAACGAGACATGTGAACTCGCTCACGACAGGAAAACCCACCGTGCACGAACTCATTGGAACGACTTAGCTTTAACCAATCCTCCGGAGCCTTAAACTCCCCGGAAACTGGAGCCGCCGCCCACATGTCCCTTCATCTAAACCAACAATGTCAAAGAGCCGAACTTCACCTCCCCAGATAAACCGGGGGAACCGGAACACCGATCGGTGAAGCAGCGCCGCTCAACCCAAGGGAGGAACGGGGCAACGAACTCCATATAGGAACCCGCTTTCGCTTTTAAAGAGCCTAACCCACATCCCTCGCTTAACGGGGGTGCCGAACCGGCTTGTGGGAGCCCAACGAGACAGGCCAAAGGGCCATTCGCTCGCCGTTGACCGCCATATATGCGGGGCTTTTGGACCCGTCAAGCGCGGCGTTACAGATTTTTTGCACCGTTCGCCGGAGCTGGTAAATGGCTCTGCAGCGTGCTTTCCTGGGAGCGCGGGCTCTGATGAGGCTACGGCACCGGTGCGCGCCTCGGCCGTTTACCAAGGACGTAGGAGACACGATGTTGCTCAAGTCCCTTGCCCGGTTGTTCGCCTGCGCCACCTTGAGCGCGTTCGTCGCGGGATGCGGCGATGGGGAGGGCAACCAGGTGGCCTCGAACGAGGCGGAGGCCGCGGCCGTAGCGGAAGGCGAGGGCGTGGTGCCCACCGAGGCCGAGGCGGCGGCGTTTGCCAACCAAGCGGCCGACGCCGAGGCCGCGGACACCAGCGCGTTCGGCGGCAATGCCGCGGCCGGAGAGACCGGCAACGCGTTCTGAGCAGCCGGCCGCCCGGCTCAGCCTAGCGCCGCTTCCGCCTGACCCAGGTCGATAGCGGATTCGCGGAAGCGGGTGAGCGCTTCCTCGAGGTTTGGCCCGGCGCCTTCTCGTGCCGCTTCCTCGACGGCGCGTGCCCGCTCGGACAATCGGGGGAGGCCGAGCATGCCGGCCTGCGAGACGATCTTGTGCGCCGCCGCTGCGAGTTCCCCCGTGCTTCCAACGCTCTCCGGACCCGACGCTACCATCTCGACCTGGCCCGCAAGGGTTTCAAGGTGCGCCGCCAGTCGCCCGGAGGGAAGCATCTGGCGGACGTCGTCGAACACCGCGGGGTCGAAGGCCGCGGGGCCTTCCTCGATCTTCGTCTCGGGCTGGACTGCCGCCGGGGCCTCGACCGAGGCGGCGCGCCCCGGGCGCCCGGCAAGCGCGGCCGCGATCGCCGCGTGCAGCTCCGCCTGGCGCACCGGCTTGGCGACGTGGCCGTTCATGCCGGCGGCGAAGAACTCGCGAACCTGTTCCGGGAGCACGTTGGCGGTCATCGCGACGATCGGCACCTCCGCCGCGGCGCCGCCCAGTGCGCGGATCCGGCGGGTTGCGGTGATGCCGTCCATGCGCGGCATCTGGATGTCCATCAGGACGAGGTCGTAGTCGCGGGCGCTTACCTTCTCGAGCGCTTCCAGCCCGTCATGGGCGATGTCGAGGCTGTGGCCCATCCGGCCGACCATCGCCTTGGCCAGTTCCTGATTCATCGGCAGATCCTCGGCGAGGAGGATCGAGGCTCCGCCGGCGACGGGGGGGGCATCGGCCTCGCGCAGCAGCTCCGGCGCTTCCGAGCGGGGCAGGCTGACGCAGAACCAGAAGGAGGAGCCGCTGCCCTCCTTGCTGTGAAAGCCGATTTCGCCGCCCATCAACTCGATCAGGCGCTTGGAGATGGTGAGGCCGAGGCCGGTGCCGCCGAAGCGGCGGGTGATTGAGGCGTCGGCTTGGGAGAAGGGTAAAAACAGGCGACTTTGCTGGTCGGCGTCGATGCCGAGGCCGGTGTCGGTGACGGTGAAGCGGACGCGCTCGTGGTCGCCGTCGCGCTTCTCGCGGCGGACGCTGAGCGCAACCAAGCCGGACGTGGTGAATTTCACGGCATTGTTGAGGAGATTGAGGAGCACCTGGCGGAGGCGGTTTTCGTCGCCGAGGAAGAAGGGGGAGAGGCAGGGATCGGTGTCGACGCGCAGCTCCAGTCCCTTGGCTTCGGCGGTGGCGCGGACGATGGAGACGCTGTTGTCGATCAAGGTCTCGAGCGCGAAGGGCTCGGGCGCGAGTTCGATCCTGCCCGCCTCGATCTTGGAGAAATCGAGCGCGTCGTTGACCACGGTGAGCAGCATCGTGCCGGCGCCCTGGATGAGCTCCACCTGGCGGCGCTGCGGGCCGCGCACGGCGGTGTCGGTGAGGAGAAGGTCGGCGAACCCGATGATGCTGTTCAAGGGCGTGCGGATTTCGTGGCTCATCATCGCCAGGAATTCGCTTTTCGCACGAGTCGCGGTTTCGGCGCGGCGGCGGGCATCGGCAAGCTGGCGGGCCCACGCGCGGGCGGGGCGGACCAGCACGAACCAGGCAAGGCCGATAAGCAGCAGGCCGACGAAGCTCGCGGCGAGGTTGATCCGAAGATAGCGGTTGGTTTCGCGGCGAGTCGCCTCGACATAGCCGCGGCTTCGCTGCTCGATCTGCAGCAAACCGTGGCGGTACGCGCGGACCAGCTGCGTGTAGCGCGGGTTTTCGAGCGAGGTCTGCGCTTCCCCGCGCCGGTCGCTGACCGCAAGGTCCAGGGCGCCATATTCGATGCTCGAAATCTCCCGCTCGGCGGCGTCGACCGCGGTGAAGGTAGCGCGGTTCTCGGGGAGCTGAATGGCGCGCTGAAGCTCGCGCAAGGTGCGGCGAAGCTCGGGCTGTATGGCGCCGTAGCGGCGGGCGTAGACCTCGTCGCCGGTGGCGATCGCCATGCGTGCGGACAGCTCAAGCAGCTCGCTCTGGTGCTGGAGCCGCTCGGCCGCCATCAGCACGGAGATCTGCGAATTGGTAATGGTCCGCACCCGCTTGCCGACCACCCACGCGGTGAGCGCCGACGCCACCGCAATCAGGATCATCGCCGTGATCCCGATCACCACGGCGCGCATCGGAAACGCGGGAACCGTGCGATCCTCACTCATGGCCGTGCAAATCCTTTGCGAGTCATCGTGCCCCAACCTTGCTGCTTGCGCAGAAACTGCCACCAGCCGCGCAGCCGCCAGAAATTGGCGAGCTGCCGGTAACCGAAATTCTCCAGCACGGCGACGGCGGTCAGAATTGCGAGATCGCGCTTCTTGGGGAAGCGGCGAAGCTCGGCCTCCTCGAGGATCAGGGTCGCGGTGGAGACGAAGATGCCGAAGGTGAAGGTGATCGCCAGAAAGGCGAGGAGGTAATCGGCGGCGAGGAGGCCAAGGCCCCAGAGCAGGGGCACGAGGAAATAGCCGAGCACCTCGACGATTGGACCAAGCACATCGACGATCAGCACGTGCCCCATGCCGAGAAAGCCGATTCGGCCGTAGCGCGGGTTGAACAGCATCTTCTTGTGGCGGGAGAATACCTCCAGGGCGCCGCGCTGCCAACGGGCGCGCTGCCGGCCGAGAATGACCAGGCTTTCGGGCACTTCCGTCCAGCAGACCGGATCGGGAATGAAGTCGATCCGGTAGGGCTGCCGGCGCTCGCGGAATAGGCCGTGGAGCTTCATGACGAGGTCCATGTCCTCGCCGACGGTGCCGTGGCTGTAGCCGCCGACTTCCATTGCGGCCTGGCGCTGGAACAGGCCGAAGGCGCCGGAGATGACGGTCAAGGCCTGCATGGCGCTGAGCGCGAGGCGGGCCATCAGGAAGGCGCGCAGATATTCGACGATCTGGACGAGCGCGAGGAAGTTGCGCGGCATTCGGATGTCGAGCACCTGGCCGGCCTCGATCCGGCTGCCGTTGGCGATCCGGATGGTGCCGCCGACGGCGACTGTCTTGAGCGGTTCTTCGACAAAGGGGCGAACGGCGCGGAGCAGCGCGTCGGGCTCAAGCAGCGAATCGGCGTCGATTGAGCAGAAGAGCGGCGACCGGGCGACGTTGATGCCGGCGTTGAGCGCGTCGGATTTGCCGCCATTTTCCTTGTCGACGACCAGCAAGCGGGGGAGGCGCGGGCTCGCATAGAGGCCGCGGATGGGATTGTGCTTCACCGCGGCATCGTGGAAGCGCTCGACCCGGCTGAGGCCGAAATGGCCGACCACGGTTTCCAGCGTCCTGTCCTTCGAACCGTCGTTGATCACGATCACTTCGAAATCGGGATAATGAAGCGCGAGCAGCGAGTTGACGCTTTCGACGATCGTCACTTCCTCGTTGAAGGCGGGGGCGAGCACCGCGATGCCGGGGGCCTCGTCGGCATAACGCCGCCACAGAAGCGAGGCGCGGGCGATCGGCGGGCGGCGGCCGAGCGCGACTCCGGCAAAGCCAAGCTGCACGACATAGAAGAAGGTTTGGAGAAGGCCGGTGAAGATCACCAGCAACGCGATCCATTCGGCTGCCCACAGGCCCCAGATTTGCCAGCCGCTCACGCGATGCCCCGCTCGGCCATGGTGAGGCGCGCGGCGGTGCGGCCGGGCTCCGGCGCATTGGCGGCAGCCTGGCGAAGCAGGGCCGCGCCGTTGACGCCCATGCGGGCCAGCGCTTCGCCGGCGCGGAAGCGCACCCACCAGATCGGATCGGCAAGCGCTTCGCGAAGCAGCACGCCCAAGCTGGTGAGGCCGATCTTGCCCGCGGCTTCGGCGGCGGCGGCACGCACGTCCCAGCGCGGACTGCCGAGGCCGCGTTTCACGGCCTTCTCGCCCGCCGGATGGGCGAACGCGCCGAGGGCCAGGAGGTAGCGGGGCAGGGCCGGATCCTCGCTGTCGCTGCTTAGCGCAAGGCTGGCGATGAGCGGCACCAAAGTATAATCTGCCGAGGCGGAGAGCGCTTCGATTGCGGCGGCCTTGGCGTTTGCCGGCACGCTTTCGTCGAGGATCAGCGCCTTGATCTCGCCCGGGCGGCTGGCGGCGATGTCGCGAAACAGGCCGACGGTGAGCAGCGAGTTCTCGGTTGTGCCGATGCCAAGCATATCGACCAGCTCGCGCGCCGGCGGAGTGCGGTCGACGGAGGCGAGGGAAAGGGCCGCGCTGAGCCGCACATCCGAGCTGCGGTCACGCAACGCGGCGTGGAGGCGCTCAACCGATTGCTCGTCGGCGAATTCAGCGAGCGCTTCGGCGGCGGCGAGGCGCACGCGCGGCGAGCCCGAGTTGAGGTTGTGGCGCAGGCGTTCGGGCACGCCCAGGCGGGTGGCGGCTTCCACGAAGCGCTCACGGTCGCTGCCGCGGACGAGCTGGATGAGTTCAACGAGAATCGTGGCGAGCAGGTCGCC
>DASWMM010000370.1:0-13081 GCA_036399755.1 Allosphingosinicella sp. | reverse complement strand
TGGGCATTCATACCGGAGATTCGATCACAGTCGCGCCCGCTATGACGCTGAGCGACAAGGAATATCAGATCATGCGCAACGCTTCGATCGCGGTGCTGCGCGAGATCGGGGTGGAGACCGGGGGCTCGAACGTCCAGTTCGCGGTGAACCCGGCCGACGGGCGGCTGGTGGTGATCGAGATGAACCCGAGGGTGTCGCGCTCGTCCGCGCTTGCTTCGAAGGCGACGGGGTTCCCGATCGCCAAGGTCGCGGCGAAGCTGGCGGTGGGGTATACGCTGGACGAGATCCAGAACGACATCACGGGCGCGACGCCGGCGAGTTTCGAGCCGACGATCGATTATGTGGTGACCAAGATACCGCGCTTCACCTTCGAGAAGTTCAAGGGCTCGGACCCCTTGCTGTCGACGGCGATGAAGTCGGTCGGCGAGGCGATGGCGATCGGGCGGTCGATGCATGAAAGCCTGCAAAAGGCTTTGCGATCGATGGAGACCGGACTGATCGGGCTCGACGGGGTCAAGCCGCTGTACGGCGCGCCGCGGGCGGAGATCGAGGCGGCGCTTGCCCGGCCGACGCCCGAGCGGCTGCTGGTCGCAGCGCAAGCCTTGCGCGAAGGATTCACCGTCGCGGAAATCCACGCGATCACCAAGTTCGACCCCTGGTTCCTGGAGCGCCTCGAGGAGATCGTCGAGGCGGAGCGCGTGGTCGAGCGCGATGGCCTGCCGCAGGATGCGCAGGCGATGCGCGCTCTCAAGGCGATGGGCTTTTCCGACAAACGTCTCGCCGAGCTTGCGGTGCGGTCCGCGCACCTGCGGGGCGGGGTGATGGGCAAGGTAGCGGCAAGCAGCCACGGGCTGATCCACGACGCCGTAAAGGCGATGACGGGCGCGACCACCGAGGAGGAGGTGCGGGCGCTTCGGCACAAGCTAGGCGTCAGGCCGGTGTTCAAGCGGATCGACAGTTGCGCCGCCGAGTTCGAGGCCCGGACCGCCTATATGTATTCGACCTATGAGGCGCCGAGCTTTGGCGCGCCGGAGGACGAGAGCGATCCTTCCGACCGCAAGAAGGTGGTGATCCTGGGCGGCGGGCCGAACCGGATCGGGCAGGGGATCGAGTTCGATTATTGCTGCTGCCACGCCTGCTACGCGCTCGCCGATGCGGGCTATGAGACGATCATGATCAACTGCAATCCGGAAACGGTGAGCACCGATTACGATACGTCCGACCGGCTGTATTTCGAACCGCTGACTGCCGAGGACGTGCTGGAGATCCTCCACGTCGAGCAGTCGCGCGGCGAGCTTGCCGGGGTGATCGTGCAGTTCGGCGGGCAGACGCCGCTGAAGCTTGCCGCGGCGCTGGCCAAGGAGGGGATTCCGATCCTCGGCACGTCGCCCGACGCGATCGACCTCGCCGAGGACCGGGAGCGGTTCGCGGCACTGGTCACCAAGCTCGGCCTCCGCCAGCCGGAGAACGGCATGGCGCGCAGCCGCGAGGAGGCGATCGCGGTGGCCGAGCGGATCGGCTATCCCGTGCTGACTCGGCCCTCCTACGTGCTGGGCGGGCGGGCGATGGAGATCGTCGACGGCCCGGCGCAGCTCGACGATTATATCGTGACGGCGGTGCAGGTCTCCGGCGACAGCCCGGTGCTGATCGACCAGTATTTGCGCGACGCCATCGAGGTGGACGTGGACGCCATTTCGGACGGCAAGGACGTGGTGATCGCCGGCGTCATGCAGCATATCGAGGAAGCGGGGGTCCATTCGGGCGACAGTGCCTGCTCGCTGCCGCCGTACAGCCTGGACGCGGAGATCGTGGCGGAGATCGAGCGCCAGGCGCGGGTGCTTGCGCTTGCGCTTGGCGTCGTCGGGCTGATGAACGCGCAGTTCGCGGTCAAGGACGGGCTGGTCTACCTGATCGAGGTCAATCCGCGGGCGAGCCGGACGGTGCCGTTCGTTGCCAAGGCGATAGGCACCCCCATCGCCAAGATCGCGGCGCGGGTGATGGCGGGGGAGCCGCTGATGCGCTTTCTGCCGATCAACCGCGACGTGCCGCACATCGCGGTCAAGGAAGCGGTGTTTCCGTTCGCGCGCTTCCCTGGGGTGGATCCGGTGTTGTCGCCGGAAATGAAGTCCACCGGCGAAGTGATGGGAATCGATAAGGATTTTGCCACTGCTTTCCTGAAATCGCAGATCGCGGCGGGGACGTTGCTGCCGACCGAGGGGACGTTGTTCGTGTCGGTGAAGGACGGCGACAAGGCGCTGATCGTGCCGGCGGTCCGCGCCATGGCGGAGTTCGGCTTCCACGTCCTCGCCACTGGCGGCACGGCCGACTACCTGAACGCGCAAGGGATCGCGGTGGAGAAGGTCAACAAGGTGGCGCAGGGGCGGCCGCATATCGTCGATCGGATCAAGGATGGCGAAGTCGGCATCGTCTTCAACACCACGGAAGGGTGGCAGAGCCACAAGGACAGCTCTTCGATCCGCCGATCCGCGCTGATGGCCAAGGTGCCTTACTTCACGACGGCCGCGTCTTCGGTGGCGGTGACGCGCGCCATCGGGGTGCTTCGATCGCGCAGCCTTGATGTTCAGAGCCTCCAGTCTTATTATCTCGCCTCCGATACGTGATCCCCACATTCCAGTGCGAAGGGGTGCCGGCTTCATCCAGGGTCCGGCAGCGAACGAGTTTTGAAAGGCGAGAGATATGGCGACGGTGGATAAGATGCCGATGCTTCAGGAGGGCTATGACCGCCTCCAGACCGAGGTGCGGCACCTGAAAACCGTCGAGCGGGTGGCGATCATCGAAGCCATCGAGATCGCCCGCGGCCATGGCGATCTGTCCGAAAACGCCGAATATCACGCCGCCAAGGAACGCCAGGGCCAGGTCGAGGCGACGATCGCCGACATCGACGACCGGCTGAGCCGCGCGATGGTGATCGATCCCAAGAGCCTGTCGGGCGACAAGGCGGTGTTCGGGGCGACCGTTCACCTCGTCGACGAGAACGACAAGAAGGTCGTCTACCAGATCGTCGGCCAGACCGAGGCGGACGCGCGGATCGGGCGCATCTCCTACAACTCGCCGCTCGGCCGCGCGCTGATCGGGCGCAGCGTCGGCGACGAGGTGGAAGTGTCCACGCCGTCCGGCGACAAATATTACGAGATCGAGAAGGTCGAGTTCATCTAGGCGCGGTGGGGCCCGAACGTGCGGCCGCCAGACGATCTTCGCAAGGCCCGGGTCACCCTCGGCATCGCGGTTGCGACGGCGGCCGTGTGGCTGCTTTCGCTGTCGCTGCCCTTCGAATATCTGGTGCTGCGCGGCGGCTTCATTCCGGCGCGGGTGGCGGGCGGCACGTGGCCGGGGCTGCCGGTCTGGCTGACGCCGCTCAGCGCGACGTTCCTGCACATCGGCTTCCTGCATTTGATGTTCAACCTGCTCTTCCTCGCCATTTGCGGGCGGGCGGTGGAGCCGGTGCTCGGCGCCAGGGGGATCGGCATCCTGTACGTGGTCGGCGCCTTTGCCGCGGCGGCGGCGCAATGGGCGGCGGGGCCGGGCAGCCAGGCGCCGATGGTGGGGGCGAGCGGCGCGGTTTCGGCGGTGATCGGCGCCTATGCGATGCTGTTCGGGCGCTACCGGGTGAAGGTGCGGAGCAACGCGCTGGCCGTGGCGATCAACGCCTTGTGGCTTGCCGCGGCCTGGGTGGCGATGCAGTTGCTGGTGGCGTTCGCGGTGGGATCGGGCGGGCCGCGCGAGGCGGTTGCCGCGCATATCGGCGGGTTCGTCGCGGGGCTGGCGCTTGCCCGGCCCTTGCTTCTGCTCAAGTGGCGGGGGGCTTAGGCTATTCTTTGGTCAGCCGCGCGCGGCCTTTGGTTGGCGCCAGCAAAGCAGCCTCGTTCGTCCCGAGCGAAGTCGAGGGGCGCTGCACGGAGGCTGAGGTGCGCCCCGCGACTACGCTCGGGACGAACCAGGTGGGAAATGGCAGGTCGTACGACCAGGAGCCCCGTTCGTCTCGAGCCCTTCGACGCCGCCTGCGGCGGCGCTCAGGATAAACTTCGGCCCTTGGCCGAAGTCGAGAGACGCTGGCACGGAGTCCTGGTCCGATTTCTCGACTTCGCTCGAGATGCGCTGGGTTGGGGCGCTGCACGGAGGCTGGAGGGGCGCCCCTGGACTTCGCTCGGGACGAACGGTGTTGGGGCGGCACGCTCGAAGCGAAGGCTGTACGCTGAGCCCCGGCCCTACTTGAGTTCCGGTTCCAGCAGGCGGTGGAGGTGGACGACGACATATTTCATCTCGGCGTCGTCGACCGTGCGCTGGGCGTTGCCGCGCCAGGCTTCGAGGGCGGAGGCGTAGTCGGGGAATACCCCGACGATGTCGATCGTGGCGGGATCGAAATCGAGGCCCTGGGGGTCGGTGACCCGGCCTCCGAATACGAGATGCATCTTGCTCATGGATTGGAGCCGATAAAGGAGACGCCCCGGAACACAAGAAACTTCCGGGGCGTGATCCCAAATCTTACTGGCCGGCGCCCGCGCCGCCCGAGCCGCCGCCCTTGACGGCGCCGGTGGCCGCGCCGGCGGAGCTGCGCACCGCGCCGGCCGCCTTGTCGGTGAACTCGCCGAGCTTGCGCTGGAGGCCGTCCTTGCTGAGGCCGAGTTCGTCGATCTGCGCGCGGCCGGCGTCCTTGGCGGCATCGATCGCCTGGCGGGCGGTGTCGGTGACCTTGCGGCCGGCCCCGCCCAGCACTTTTTCTTCCTGCCGCGTCTTGGGCAGAAGCGCGCCGGCGATGACGCCGAGCGCCAGGCCGCCAACCACCGCGGCGAGCGGATTGGCTTCGACGCCTTCAACGGTGCGCTTGCCGGCGCTGCGGGCGGTGTCGCGGACGGTTTCAACGGCGCCGCCGGCGGCTTCGCGCGCCGCCTGATAGGCCGACGACGTCCGGTCGCGGGCGGTCTCGTAGGCGTCGGCGGCAGTCTGCCGGACGCTATCGAGCCGGCCGCCGCCGCCGCCTTCCGTGCCGCCGCTGGTGCCGGCGCCGCTGTTGTTGGCGCTCGTGGTGGCGGGGGTGTCGGTGGTGCTCATGCGCTTACTCCTTCAGTCTTTGCGTTCGGCGATGGGCGCCGTGATGTCGAATTGGCCGTCCGAATTGTCGAGACGAGTGGTGACGAGGGTCCCGTCGGGTTTTTTCGCGAACAGCCAGGAAATGGCTGAGCGCAGGGGCTGACGGGCGAGGAACAGGGTAAGTGCGCCGACCGCGGCCCCGGCCGCGACGGGGCGGGATCTTACCGCTTCCACCGCGCCGTCCGTCACGTCGGCGACCTTGTCGGTGACGCCTTCCCACGCGTTGGAGGCGACAGTGGAAGGCTTGAGCCGCTGCTGCAGCTCACTCGCCGCTGCCATGGCGCCGCGCCGGGCGAGTTCGGCCTCTCGGCGCTTTTGCAGGATTTCCGCTCCGCTCACAGCTTCGCTCCCGCGGCCATTGCGGCCCGTTCTTCCTCATCGCCCGAAAGCGCGGCAAGCTTGCCGGCGCCCCACCTGACGAGGAGAAAGGCGATGATCGCGATCACGACGAAGGTGATAGCCCCCGCCGCGATCGGCCCAACCTTGAGGGCAAGGGCGGCCGCAAGGCTGATGATCAGCGTGATCAGCGCCGCGTTGAGCAGCAGAAAGGCCGCGATCACGGCGATAAAGCCGTTGCGCGCCTTGCCGATGCGATGGCGGGCAATGGCGGCGACCAGCCCCATCTCCGCCTTCAAATAGGCCGTGCCGTCGGTCTTCAGCCGGGTGAAGAGGTCGCCGATCGACGCCTCCGGAACTGCGCGGGGGGCTTCCAAGGTCAGGCTCCCGTGGTTCCGGTGCCCGTGGTGCCGGCGGTGCCGGTGCCCGTGCCGGTGGTACCGCCGTTCGGGCCCTCGCTGAGGCCGGCCTTAACGACGCGGGCAAGCGCGAAGCCGACCACCGCCGCAACGCCGAGCGCAACGCCGGGGCTCTTGCGCACCGCATTGCTGACGTCCTGGTAGATGTCGTCCACTTCCTTGTTGCGGATCGTGTCGGCGAAGCCGGAAACGGCGTCCGACGCCTTGCGGGCGTATTCGCCGTAATCGCGGCCGAGGCGCTCATCGATCGTGTCGGCGGTGTCGGCGAAAACGCGCGACAGTTCTTCGAGCGCGTCGGTGGCGCGGGTCTTGCCGCCGGTTGCGAATTCGCGGGCGCGATCGACGCCCTGATCGCGAAGGGCATAAGCCTGGCTGCGAAGCTGTTCAGTCACGCCGCCGGAAGCGCCGCCGCCATTTGCACCGCCGCTGCCCGCCGTGCCGCCGGTGTCGTCACCGCCGCCGGTGGCGACCAGCGCCGAGCCGTCCGACAGGCCGCCCGAAGCGCCGGTACCGCCCGCGGCATCGCCGCCGGTGCCGGCGCTTGCGCCGCTGGTGTCCATTGCGCCGTTGATGATGTGATCGGTGCCTTCCGGCAGCTCATTCTGGGGGGGCATGGTTCGTTTACTCCACTGCGTCGTTATGGGTTCTTGCGAGGGGAAACCTGTAGGCGGGCCTGTCGTTCCGGCTGTGGCGACGAAAGTTGCGTCACCCGCGCCGCCCCGATAAGCGCCGTCTGGTCCTATGTAGTTCGAAACGAGGCCGTAACAATGACCGCCATTCTCGACGTTCACGCCCGCCAGATCCTCGACAGCCGGGGCAATCCCACGGTGGAAGTGGACGTGTTGCTGGAGGACGGAAGCTCGGGCCGCGCGGCGGTGCCTTCGGGCGCATCCACCGGCGCCCACGAGGCGGTGGAGAAGCGCGACGGCGACAAGGCCAAGTACCTGGGCAAGGGCGTCTGCAAGGCGGTGGATTCGGTGATCGGCGAGATCAGCGAGGCGATCACCGGCATCGACGCCGAGGACCAGGGTGAGATCGACGCGCTGCTGATCGACCTCGACGGGACGGAGAACAAGTCGCGGCTCGGCGCAAACGCGATTCTGGGCGTCAGCCTTGCGGTGGCCAAGGCGGCGGCGGATGCGCGGGGGCTGCCGCTGTATCGCTATGTCGGCGGGGTTTCGGCGCATGTGCTGCCGGTGCCGATGATGAACATCCTGAACGGCGGCGCCCATGCCGACAATCCGATCGATTTTCAGGAATTCATGGTGATGCCGATGGGCGCCGCTTCCTTGAGCGAGGCGGTGCGCTGCGGGGCGGAGATCTTCCACACGCTGAAAAAGCGGCTGCACGATGCCGGGCTGTCGACCGCGGTCGGCGACGAGGGCGGCTTCGCGCCGAACCTTGCCTCGGCGCGAGATGCGTTGGACTTCATCATGCGATCGGTGGAGGAAGCCGGCTACACGCCGGGCGACGACGTGGTGCTGGCGCTGGATTGCGCGGCGAGCGAATATTATCGCGACGGCGCGTATCAGATGGTGGGGGAGGGGAGCGTTTTCTCCTCGGCCCAGAACGTCGATTACCTCGCCGGCCTGGTGCGCGATTATCCGATTCTGTCGATCGAGGACGGCATGGGCGAAGACGATTGGGAGGGCTGGAAGCTGCTGACCGATCGGCTCGGCGGCCAGGTCCAGCTCGTCGGCGACGATCTTTTCGTCACTAACCCGAAGCGCCTTGCGCGCGGGATCGAGGAGGGCATCGCCAACTCGATCCTGATCAAGGTCAACCAGATCGGAACGCTGACCGAGACTCTGGAGGCCGTGAACATGGCGCATCGGGCGCGCTACACCTCCGTGATGTCGCACCGCTCCGGCGAGACGGAGGATACCACCATCGCCGACCTAGCCGTCGCCACGAACTGCGGGCAGATCAAGACGGGCAGCCTGGCGCGCTCCGACCGGCTCGCGAAGTACAACCAGCTCATTCGGATCGAGGAGGAGCTTGGATCGATGGCGCATTATGCCGGGCGACAAGTTTTCGCGGGGCTTCGGCGCTGATCCGGACCCCCGCGCCTCGGTACGCGTTTGCCAAGGCGAAACGGTTTTTGAAGGTCCAGCCATGAGCAGAGTTCTCGTTCTTTACCACAGCACCTACGGGCACATCCTCCAGATGGCCGAAGCGGCGGCGGAGGGTGCCGCCTCGACTGGCGCACGGGTGGATATCCGGCGCGTTCCCGAGCTGGTGCCGGAGGAAGTGGCGCGCTCTTCGGGCTACGTGATGGACCAGCGGCATGCGGTGGCGACGGTGGAGGAACTGCCGCTGTACGACGCGATCATCATCGGGGTCGGCACCCGCTACGGGCGGATGGCGAGCCAGATGGCGAGCTTCCTCGATCAGACGGGCGGACTGTGGGCGCGGGGCGCGCTGAACGGCAAGGTCGGTTCCGCCTTTACCTCCACGGCGACCCAGCACGGCGGGCAAGAGACGACGTTGATGGCGATCCACACCAACCTGCTGCACTTCGGCATGGTGACGGTGGGGCTGCCCTACAGCTTCGCCGGGCAAATGACCCTGAGCGAGATCACCGGCGGCACGCCTTACGGGGCAAGCACCATCGCGGGCGGCGACGGTTCGCGGCAGCCGACGAGCAACGAGCTGGAAGGCGCGCGCTTCCAGGGGCGGCATGTGGCCGACATCGCGAATCGCCTGTTCCCCGACCCGCGGACGATGGTGGAGGAGGAGCAGGGCTTCCTGCTCTCCGACTGAGCCTGGAGGAGCGTAAGATGAGCGAAGACAAGGGCGGGACACCGGACGAGGATCCGGCCTGCAAGCCGGTCCTCAACGACCGCGAGGCCGACGAAGCGGCGAAGCGCTCGGTTCGAGAGGACACAGGCGGCGCGATCGACGCCGATGCGGCGCATGAACGGTCGAGCTGAGCGGTGACCTTCGTCGTGGTCGGCAAGGACAAGGCTGGTAGCGGCGCGCGGCTCAGGCATCGCGCGGCCCACCTCGACTTCATTGCCGCCCACCAGGCGCCGGTCATCTATGCCGGGCCGCTGCTCGACGGCGGCGCGATGGTGGGCAGCATCTTCGTGTTCGACGTGCCGGACAGGGCGGCGCTCGACGCGCATCTCTCCGGCGATCCCTATTTCGCCGAGGCGATCTTCGAGAGCGTCGAGATCTACGAGAGCCGCTGGATGGTGCCGGAGCGGGCGCCCGGGACCCTTGCCGCCGAGGCGGTTCGAGCGCGTGAGGCCGCGGCCGGAGCCTAGAACTTACCCCGCACGGCGAAGGAGAAAATCGGGCCGATTAGTCGATCGCGCTTTTCGTAGAAGTCCACCGGGCCGGTGCGGCGGCCGACATAAACTGTGCGGTCCCAGACGCTGCGGGCGGCGGTGAGGTTGGTCACGCTGGCGCGGACGGTGAGGCCGAACACGTCCTTGTTCTCCACGAACAGGCTGGTCCAGAGCGGCCCCTCCCAGGCGCGGCCGACTTCGGTCAGCCGGTAGTTCTTGTTGTACCATTCGTAGCTCGCCGTGCCGCCCCACGCCCAATCGCTGCCGGGCACGTCGTGGCGAAGCGACAAAACGGCGAGGCGCTCCAGCGTGTTGGAGATCGGCCGGTTTTCGCCGGTCAGGGGATCGCGAAGCGAACTGCCCTGAACCTGGAAGCGGGCGTCCAGTTTGGCGCCCTTCCAGCCCATCGGGTCGAACTGGAAGGTCGTCTTCCACTCCGCGCCCCAGATCTTGGCGCGGTCGATGTTGCCGGGGGATTCGCCGTCGAGGCCGATCGGCACGGTGTCGATGATGTCGTCGATAAGCTGGCCGTAGACCCGGAAGGTCGTGGAACCGTAGGCGCCGAGATTGCGGATCGTCTCCACCTCGGCGCTCCAGGTCTGCGAGGGGACGAGATCGGGGTTGCCGGCGTTCTCGCTGTCGTTGCCGAGGTTCACCGTTGCGAGGAAGTCGTAGAAGCTGAGCTGGCCGACGCGGCGCTGGAGGCGCAGGTTGACGTCGGTTTTCTTGCTCGGCTTCCAGGCGG
This sequence comes from Allosphingosinicella sp., assembly GCA_036399755.1. GTDB lineage: Bacteria > Pseudomonadota > Alphaproteobacteria > Sphingomonadales > Sphingomonadaceae > Allosphingosinicella. The sequence goes on along the minus strand of DASWMM010000370.1, from coordinate 3,179 downwards.
CGGAGAACTGGCCCTTGGGGCGCCAGAAGGTGCGGCTGAGCCCGCCCTCGCCGACCTGGCGCAGGTTCGAATATTCGCCGCCCGCGGCAAGCTGGAAGCTGAGCCTGAGCGACAGGGTGCGGCCATAGCTGCCCATTATTTCGTATCGGTCTTCCTCGACCCGGCCGGAGCCGCCGGCGAGTTCGATCTCCTGATACTCGCCGCCGGGGGAGAGCAGGAGCAGTTCGGACACATTGTTGAGGCTGTTGAACGCCGCTTCGCCCGAAATCTGCCAGTCGGCGCCGCCGCCTTTCCACTTATATTCGGTGCGGGCGATCCGTTCGCTTTCGTCGCCGGTGCGCAGGAACCGTGAGCCGCTGTCGGGCGAGCCGTCGGCGAAGCTGGTGCGCACGTCCTGCCCGTAGGGGATGTGGTCGAAGCGATTGAGGCCGATGAACTTCAGCCGGCCGGGGCCGAGCTTGAACTCGTAATCGCCGCCGATCTCGAAGCCGTAGCTGTCCTCGTCGTTGCGGACCAGGCGGATACGGTCCGCGAAATTGGGATTGCCGGTGCGCTCGCCCCGTTCGCGATAATTGTAATAGACCCGCTGGTAGGAGCCGTTGAGATTGCCGACGGAGGAGCCGGGGCCGTCATAGGTGACGCGGCCGCTGAGCTTCGGGTTCTCGACCTCGCCGGTGAACACGTCGTAGCGGAACTCGCGGACGCTGAGATCGCGGTTGTAGATGATGGTGCGGCCGTTGGCGCCGCTGTGGTTGGTGTTGTTCTGCAGGCCGAGCGTATATTCGAGCGGGCCCTTTTTGCCGCTCACCGAGACGCTGCCGCGGGTGAGGACGGGATCGGTGTTGCGCTGGCGGAAGCTCGGCTCCCAGGCAAACTGTCCGCTGATCGCGCCGCCCGACTTGGCGACGATGTTGGCGACCTGACCCGACAAACCGGGGATGTCGAGGGTGGCGCCGTCGAGGATTTCGATCCGGGTGACGTTGGCGGCAGGAATGCGGCCGAGCTCGGTGAGCACGTCGTTCGACTTGCCCGACATGCGCTGGCCGTTGATCAGCACGTTGCCGGTGGCCTGGCCGAGGCCGCGCTCCTGGTCCGCCTCGCGGATCACGAAGCCGGGCACCTGGCGCAGCATGTCGAGCGCGTTCTTGGGGGCGAAGCGGGCGAAGTCGGCCGGCATGTAGGTGCGGGCGCCGTCCACGGCGGCGGGAGAGGGTGCGGCGGGCGCGGGGGCGTCGCCGGTCTCCTGCGCAAAGGCGGGGAGTTCGGTGCCGGCGAGCAGCGACGGCAGGAGCAGGCGCGCGGCGGCGGAAAATGCGGTCATGGTGTCCCCTCTTGCCGCTTGTGCAGGCAGCTTCAGGAACAGTGCAGCACGTTTCGTGCCACATTTGTAGCAGGTGGTTTTCCCTCTGCGGCGGGAGGCGAAAGTCGTGGAAGCGCGCTGGTTCGCGCTGTCCGGAAGCGGACGCTGTGTCCGCCCCCGAACAGAAGCGGTCAGCCGTCCATCGAGCTCATGTCGATGGAGAAGCGGTATTTGACGTCGCTCTTCAGCATGCGGGCGTAGGCGTCCTCGATGTCCTGAATGCGGATTTCCTCCACCTCCGAGACGATTTTGTGCTCGGCGCAGAAATCGAGCATTTCCTGGGTCTCGGCAATTCCGCCGACGATCGAGCCGGCGATTGCGCGGCGCTTGAACACCAGCAGGCCGGTGGAGGGGGTGGGGTGCGGCTCGGGCGGGGCGCCGAGCATCACCATGGTGCCGTCGCGGCGGAGCAGGCTGACATAGGCGTCGAGATCGTGGGCGACGGTGACCGTGTTGATGATCAGGTCGAGCTTGCCCGCCTGCGCCTTCATCGCCTCGGGATCGCGGGAGACCACGACTTCATCCGCGCCGAGCGCCTTTGCGTCCTCCACCTTGGAAGGCGAGGTGGTGAAGGCGACGACGTGGGCGCCGAGCGCCTTGGCGAGCTTCACGCCCATGTGGCCAAGGCCGCCGATGCCGACGATGCCGACCGTCTTGCCCGGGCCGGCACCCCAATGCTTGAGCGGCGACCAGGTGGTGATGCCGGCGCACAGCAGCGGCGCGACGGCGGCGAGATCGCCGGCTTCATGGCTGATCCTGAGCACGAAATCCTCGCGCACCACGATCCGGTCCGAATAGCCGCCATAGGTGTTGCCGCCGGTGCCCTGCTCCGGGCCATTATAGGTGCCGGTGAAGCCGCGCTCGCAATATTGCTCGAGCCCCTCCTGGCAGGAGGCGCAGGACTTGCAGCTGTCGACCAGGCAGCCCACGGCGGCGAGATCGCCGACCGCGAACTTGGTGACGTCGCCGCCCACGGCCGTGACTTCGCCGACGATTTCGTGGCCGGGGACGCAAGGGTATTGGGTGCCGGCCCATTCGCCGCGGGCGGTGTGGAGATCGGAATGGCAGACTCCGCACCAGCGGATTGCGATCACGACATCGTTGGGGCGCGGATCGCGGCGTTCAAAGGAGAAGGGGGCAAAGCGGTCCTCGGCGGAGTGGACGGCGTAAGCGCGGGCGGGGATCATGTGAGGGCTCCTCCGGTGGGTGGTTGCGCGCGCCCTAGCGAGCGGGCGGGGCGCTTGCCAGCCCTTAGGAGCGAGGTGTGGGGCGAAGCGAGACGGGGAGGGGACCGGTGGCTGCTACCAATTCTCGCCCTTGACCATCGCGAGCAGGGCGCCGGATGCATAAGGTTTGGTGAAGAACAGGGCGTTCTCCGGATATTCGCCGCGGTCGGGGCGGCAGGCGCCGGACACGATCAGCACCCGGGTTGCGGGCCAGCGTTCGGCGATGGTGCGGGCAAGATCGAGGCCGCTGGAGCCGTCGGCGAGGTTGATGTCGGTGACCACCACCGGCGGCACCGGCCCCGCCTCCAGAAGCATCATCGCCTCGGCCACGCTGCAGGCGCGAAGCACGTCGCAACCGTTGCCGGAGAGCAGATTGGCGGTGGATTCAAGGATCAGGGGATCGTCCTCGACGAGGAGCACCGGAGCGAGGGAAGTGGTCATACAGGAGCCCCCTGTGAGCTAACCCATGCTAAGCGAGCGGCGGGGCGCGACGGTTCCGCCCCCGTCATCACTTTACCGGATAAAGGCGGGGGTTGGCCGGGGTCTCAGCCCTGCCGGTGGCGGGTGAGGAGATCGAGCACCGCCATGCGCAC
>DASWMM010000369.1:0-1855 GCA_036399755.1 Allosphingosinicella sp. | reverse complement strand
GCGAGCGGGGAGGATGAAGGAGCGCAGTCACCCCCATTCCCCCCACAAGAAAAAGCCCGCGGGCGCCAGGGCGTCCGCGGGCCTTTCGTCTGCCCGGAGGGTGGGTCCGCTTAGCGGACGGTGCCCCGGCGGAACAGGTTGACGATGGCGAGCAGGATGACCGCGCCGATGAAGGCCGCGAGCAGGGTGCCGCCGTCGAGCGGGCTGTTCAAGATGTTGCCGTCCGCGCCGAAGAAGCCGCCGAGCAGGAAGCTGCCCAGGAGCGAGCCGACGATGCCGACGACGATGTTGAGAAGGATGCCCTGCTGGGCATTGGTGCGCATGACGATGCTGGCCAGCCAGCCGATGATTCCGCCGATAATGAGGGCGACGATGAGACCCATGGCAATACTCCTACAACTGGTGCGTCTGCCCGCGGGACCGTTGCGGTCGCGGATCGAAGTCTAGACGCTCAACAGGCGGAGCTGGTTCCTTGGGGGCGTGTTGATTTGGATCAGGCGCGGCTGCGGGCGAGGCGGCCGCGGGGCTCCGGCGGCGGCGTGTCGCACGCCTTGAAATAAAGGTGCGAGACGAGAAGGAAGAGCGACACGGTGTAGCAGGCGTTGCTCCACGCCTCGACGTAGAACAGGCTGACCGGCAGCATGCAGATGCCGATGGTGCGGAAATGCCATTCGCCCAGCCGCGCCGACTGGACGCCCATCGAGGAGCCGGCCTGGCGCTGCGCAACGCGGCGCACGATCTCCATGATCAGCAGCCAGGCGAGCGCCACCAGCATGTTGGTGAAGATGCCGTCATAGGCGCCCTTGCCCGCAATGGTGAGGGCGACGCCGGCGATATAGAAGGCGATGTGGCCGTTGAGGCATTCCAGCGAAAGCCGCCATTGATCGAGCCCGAGCCGGTGGGTGGCCCAGCCGGAAAGGGGCGAATAAAGGCGCTGGATCAGGGCTTCGTCGATGTGTGTCACGAAGCCAGACTATCAGCACGGATGGTTAATAAACGCGTAAAGTTCCGCACCACCTCGAAAAATCGAGCGGTGTTGCAGCGCCGCAATAGGTGGATGCGGTGCAGCGAACGCGGTTGACCGGCAAAGGCGGCCTCGCTTACCATGTGGCTGGAATGACGAGCGAATCTTTCCTGACACGCAACGCATCGGTCTGTTCGTGGTGGCGCTGGCCGTCACGACACGACGCGGCGCGCCCGTAGCCAGGCGATCACGGCTCCCGAAGCGGGAAGCCCTTTTCGACCAGACCGACAGGCCCGCCATCCGGCGGGCTTTTTCGTTTTTGAAGCGCCCGCTCCTTTCCTTCCAGACACGAAAGAGCAGCCGACATGATCATCGTCCTCAAGCCCGAAGCCACCGCCGAAACCGCCCGCGACATCCTCGAGCGCATCGAAGGCAAGGGCCTGAAACCCCTCCACATGCCGGGCACCGAGCGGGTGGTGCTGGGCGCGCTCGGTGACGAAAGGGTGCTGGCGGAGCTGCGCCTCGACAGCCACCCGATGGTGGAGTCGCTGAAGCCCATCCTCGCGCCCTACAAGCTGGTCAGCCGCGAGCTTCACCCGCACGACAGCGTGGTGCGGCTGGGCAAGACGGCGATCGGCGGCAGCGGCTTCGCCGTCATCGCCGGCCCCTGCGCGGTCGAGACCGAAGACCAGATGCGCAACACGGCGCGGGCCGCCAAGGCCGCCGGCGCGCACGGCCTTCGCGCCGGGGCCTACAAGCCCAGGACCAGCCCCTACGCCTTCCAGGGCCACGGCCTCGAGGGGCTGAAGCTGCTGCGGGCGACGGGGGACGAGTTCGGGCTGCCGGTCGTCACCGAGGTGATGGAGACGGCAGACGTCGAGACGGTCGCCC
>DASWMM010000368.1:0-8137 GCA_036399755.1 Allosphingosinicella sp. | reverse complement strand
GGCCGCCATGGGTCAGGCGAACCGTCCCGGGCGCCGGGAAGCTGGTCTTGAGCGCGGCCTTGGAGACCGGCATGTCCTGCCGCGGGGGAAGCGCGCCGAAGGTCGCCGCGACCTGCTTCACGGCTTCATCCACCGTGACATCGCCGACTACCACGATCTCGAGCGGGCCGGACTGGACCGACTTGGCGAGCAGCGCCTTGCCGGCTTCGATCTGCGCCCCGGCAAGCTCTTCGCGGCTTGGAAAGGCCCAGCGCCGGTCGCCGCCGTGGAGCAGCGCCCCGGATTCGCGTGCGGCCACGCCCCCGGGCGTGCTTGCGAGCTGGTCGTGGATGGTGCCGCCGAAGGCGCGAAGCCGCTCCCAACCGGTCGGCCGAAGCGCCGGATCGGCGGCGTAGGCGGCGAGCACCTGCATCTGGATCGCGAGGTCCTCGGGGCGAGTCTTGCCGCTCAGCACGAAAGCGTCCTCGGCCAGGCCGAAATTGGCGCCATAGGTGCGGGAGGCAAGCGCTTCCTGCAGGTCCTCGGCGGTCATCTTGCCGACGCCGCCGAGCGTGAAAGCGCCGTTGCCAAGGATGAAGGCGGGGGCGGGATCGGCGGGCAGGCCGACCTGGCCGTTGCCCATCCGCACCGCAACGAGGATTTCGTCGTCGCGGAACTGGGTCGGCTTCACGGTCAGCCGGACGCCGTTGGCGAAGCGGATCGCGGTTGCGCCTAGCGAGGCCATCTCGCGGCGCTCGGCGACGGTGCCCGGCGTCCCGAAGCTGGTGTAGGGCCAGGCCGCCGCCTGCTGCGCCGCACCCGCCGCGACCGGAGTCTTGGCCGATGCAGTGTAAGCGGCGAGCAGCGCCTGCTCCCCGCCCGGGACAGCGGTCGGCGAGGTCAGGTAGACGAGCGGGCCGCCGCTTGCGAACAGGCTCTTGGTCGCCGCCGAAACCTGCTCGGCCCTGAGCCCGCGCACGGCTTCCTCGAAGATGGCGAGGTCGGCCGCGGGCGTGGTGTTGGTCTCCTCGCGGTTCAGTGCCTGGAGCATCTGCTGGGCGAGCACCGGCGTCGGGCGGGTGGCCGCGCCGGTGGCGGCGGCCGTTAGCCTGGTGCGCACTTCGGCGATCTCGCGATCGAGCTCCGCCTGGGTGACTCCGAACTGCAGCAAGCGCCGCTGCTCGTTCTCGATGGCGGTGAGCGCCGGCTGCCACGCTCCGGGCTTGGCGATGGCGATCACCTGAAGGATATCCGCGCGCTCGGCCTGTTCCTGCTTCAGCGCGGCGGCCGCGATGAACGGCGCGTCGGCACCGGCGGCGATCCGCTCCAGCCGCCGGCTGAGCACGCTCATGCCGAGTTCCTGGGGCGTCAGCGCGATACGATTGGCGCGGGTGTCGGGCCGCAGGTCGGGCGGCGACACCCAGGCAAGGCTGACCCGGGTTGCAACGCCGGGATCGACGAACACGCGGCTCTCCGGCCCGCGCGCCGCGATCCGCGAGGCCGGCAGCTCGGCGCCCGCCTTGCCGCGGGCCTTCCAGGTGCCGAACTGGGCGCGGATCTTGGCTTCCATGGCATCGACGTCGAAGTCGCCGACGGCGATCAGGGTGGCGCGCTCCGGCCGGTAATAGGCGTCGTAGAATTCGACGAAACGCTCGCGCGGCGCGGTTCTCAGCACCTCGGTGGTGCCGATCGGCAGGCGCTGGGGCAGGATGTCGCCCTTCAGCAGATAGCCGAGCTCATCCTCGGCATTGCGAAGCTGCGGCGTTGCGCGGGTGCGCTCTTCGGACAGGACGATGCCGCGCTCGCTTTCGATGGCGCTCGGCGTGAAGCTCGCCTCGCCGGCCACTTCGCGCAGCAGGAACAGGGCCGTGTCTGTCGTGGCGGCATCGGTTTCCGGCAGCTCCAGCATGTAGATGGTCTGCTCGAAATCGGTCGACGCATTGGTGTCCGGCCCGAACTTCAGCCCGGCGCGCTCAAGGCGGCGGACGAACTCGCCTTCGGGCACGTTCTTGGTGCCGTTCAGCACCATGTGCTCGATGAAGTGGGCCAGCCCGCGCTGGTCCTCGCGCTCGTACATCGATCCGACATCGATGCGCAGGCGAAGCGAGGCATTGTGCGGCGGCGTTGCGTTCTTGCGGATCTGGTAGCGCATGCCGTTGGGCAGCACGCCCATCCGCACCGCCGGATCGCTCTCCAGCCCGGTGGCCGCGGCGGCGGCCGGCGCGGACGCAGATTGCGCGGCGGCCGGAGCAGCCGAAATGCCGGCGGCAAGCGCCCAAACCACGCCCGTGGCGACGAGCAGCTTCATCTTGATCATGTGCGATATCTCCCGCGTCCCCGGTGGGGATCCCATACGGGGGAGCTAGCATAAGCCGCTGAAATCCCAAACGGTTACTCTGCGCAGACACAAAAAAGCCCTCCGTTTGCCGAAGCGGAACGGAGGGCCCTTTCATTCGCCCGCGGGCGCAGTGCTTAGCTCGAATAATACATGTCGTATTCGACCGGGCTGGGCGTCGTCTCCCAGCGCAACTGCTCTTCCCACTTGAGCTCGATATAGGCGTCGATCTGGTCGTCGCTGAACACGTCGCCCTTGGTCAGGAACGCGCGATCCGCCTCCAGCGCGAGCAGCGCTTCGCGCAAGCTGCCGGCCACCGTCGGGACTTCCACCAGCTCCTGCGGCGGCAGGTCATAGAGGTTCTTGTCCATCGGGTCGCCCGGATGGATGCGGTTCTGGACGCCGTCCAGGCCGGCCATCAGGATCGCCGCATAGGCAAGGTACGGATTGGCCATCGCGTCGGGGAAGCGGAACTCGACCCGCTTCGATTTCTCGCCGGCGCCGTAGGGAATGCGGCACGACGCCGAGCGGTTGCGGCTCGAATAGGCCAGCAGCACCGGCGCTTCGAAGCCCGGCACCAGCCGCTTGTAGCTGTTGGTGGTCGGGTTGGTGAAGGCGTTGAGCGCGCGGGCGTGCTTGATCACGCCGCCGATGAAATACAGCGCCAGCTCGCTCAGCCCCGCATAGCCGTTGCCGGCGAACAGCGGCTTGGCCCCGTTCCAGATCGAAAAGTGGGTGTGCATGCCGGAGCCGTTGTCGGCCTTGATCGGCTTGGGCATGAACGTCGCCGTCTTGCCGTAGGCCTGCGCGACCATGTGCACGACGTATTTGTAGATCTGCATGCGGTCGGCGGTTTGCACCAGGCTGCCGTAGGTCAGGCCGAGCTCGTGCTGCGAGGCCGCGACCTCATGGTGGTGCTTGTCGCAGGGCAGGCCCATTTCGATCATGGTGGAGACCATCTCGCCGCGGATGTCGACGGCGCTGTCCACCGGCGCGACCGGGAAATAGCCGCCCTTGGCGCGCGGCCGGTGGGCAAGGTTGCCGCCTTCATATTCGCGGCCGGTATTGGTCGGCAGCTCGATGTCGTCGATGCGGAAGTAGCTCGAATTGTACCCGTCCTCGTAGCGCACGTCGTCGAACAGGAAGAATTCGGCTTCCGGCCCAACATACACCGTGTCGCCGATGCCGGTGGACTGGAGGTACGCCTCGGCCCGCTTGGCGGTGGAGCGCGGATCGCGGGCGTAAAGCTCGCCGGTGCCCGGATCGACGATGTCGCAGAACAGGATCAGCATCGGAGTCGCCGAGAACGGGTCGACGTAGACCGCCTCCAGGTCCGGCTTCAAGATCATGTCGCTTTCGTTGATAGCCTTCCAGCCGGCGATGGACGATCCGTCGAACATGAAGCCGTCGGTAAGCTGGTCCTCGTCGATCAGGCCCGACACCATGGTGAGGTGCTGCCACTTGCCCTTGGGATCGGTGAAGCGAAGGTCCACCCATTCGATCTCTTCGCTCTTGATCCGCTCGAGGATCTTGCCCGCGTCGCTCGCCATCTGTTCGGTTCCCGTATGAATGTGTGCGGCCAGGCGAATCCCCCAGCCCTCGCGCGCCACCTTTCGAACCGCCGCGCGCGCGGGTCCAGCCAAGTCAGGTGGAACGTGAATATTTCACGTGGAGAAGGTCCTTCGAGACGGGCCTTCGACTTCGCTCAGTCCCTCCTCAGGATGAGCGGGAGAGTAACCCAAAACCGCTCATCCTGAGGAGCCGCTGAGGAGGCGAAGCCGTCTCGAAGCGGCGTCTCGAAGGACGCACAGAGCCTCAGATCGCGTCCGACCCCCGCTCCCCCGTCCGGATCCGCAGGGCCTCCTCCACGGCCGACACGAAGATCTTCCCGTCCCCGATTCGCCCGGTCCGCGCCGCGGCCGCGATCGCCTCCACCACCCGGTCCGCCAGCCCGTCGTCCACCACCACTTCCAGTTTCACCTTGGGCAGGAAATCCACCACATATTCGGCCCCGCGATAGAGCTCGGTATGGCCCTTCTGCCGCCCAAAGCCCTTGGCCTCGGTGACGGTGATCCCGGACACGCCGACGTCGTGAAGCGCCTCCTTCACTTCGTCGAGCTTGAACGGCTTGATGATGGCCTCGATCTTCTTCACCGCTTCGATCCTTCTTGTTTCGCACCGGTGAAAAGCACCGCCCGCGCCCCGCGTACAGCCCCCGCCCGCGGCTTGGTTAAGATTTTCCCTACCCACGCCCCCGCCGACACAATTGAAACACTTTTATTTCGCTCACGACATGAAGCGGTCGCACTCGGACGCCACATAGGCGGTGTCACAAGGGAGGACACAATGCAGATCGGTCGTGTGGGTGCGGGTTTCAGCGGGTTGCTTGCGGTTGCGGCATTCCTTGCCGTGGAAAACCCCGCGCCGAGCGAAGGCGTCCCGCCGCGGCTCGCCAGCGCCCAGGAGATCGATCAGGCGGTGTCCCACGCCCAGGCCCAGGCCGACGCGGTGCGCGGCAAGAAGCCCGGCGCGATCCACTAGAAGTTCACCAGTTCGCGCCGGCGGCCCCCGCCCCCTCGGGCCGTCGGCGCGTCCCCCTTCAGTCCGGAACGAAGCGCCGCACCACATCGCCGGCAAGCCGCGCCGGCTTGCGGGTCACCGAATCGAGGCAGCACCAGCAGCTCGTCACTTCCGCCACCACATCCTCGCCGCGGCGGATCACCGTCGAGAAGAACGCGCGGGCGCCCTGCACCTTTTCGGCGATCACGTCGGCCACCACGATGTCGTCCAGAAACGCCGGGCGCCGGTAGGTGATCTCATGCTTGAGCGCGACCCACAGGTGCGCCGCCACCGCCTCGGCCGGCGCGATCGCCTGCCAGTAACCGACAACGGCGTCCTGCACCCATTTCAGATACACGCTGTTGTTGACGTGCCCCATATGGTCGATGTCGTCGGGCGCAATGCCGATGGCGTGGCGATAAGGCATGCTACGAACGCTGCCCTTTGCTGACACTTCTGTCAATAGCAGCAGCTCTTGTTGCGAGCCGATGCGGGCGGCTAAGGCGCCCCCATGCTGACCAAGACCTCGCCCGACCTCGACGCGCTTCGCCTTCTCGACGATCGCCTCCGCTGGCTGTCCGCCTGGACGATCCACAACGCCAACCACCTGAGGGACAGCCGCGATGGGCTGAAGGTCGGCGGCCACCAGGCGAGCTGCGCGTCGATGACGGCGATCATGGCGGCGCTCTATTTCCACGCCCTCGGCCCCAACGACCGGGTGGCGGTGAAGCCCCATGCCGGGCCGGTGCTCCACGCCATCCATTATCTGATGGGCACGCAAAGCCGCGAGCAGCTCGAGAACTTCCGCGGTTTCGGCGGCATGCAAAGCTATCCGAGCCGCACCAAGGACAAGATCCCGGTCGATTTCTCCACCGGCTCGGTCGGCCTCGGCGTGGCGGTGACCGCCTTTTCCAGCCTGGTGCAGGACTATATGCTCGCTCACGGCATGATGCAGCCGCAGGATGCCGGCCGCTTCGTCGCCCTGATGGGCGATGCCGAGCTCGACGAAGGCAATATCTACGAATGCCTGATCGAGGCGTACAAGCACGACATCCGCAATTGCTGGTGGATCGTCGACTACAACCGCCAGTCGCTCGACCACACCACCGCAGAGCGGATGTTCAGGCGCTTCGACGACATCTTCGCGGCCTGCGGCTGGCGCGTCGTCACCTTGAAGTACGGCAAGAAGATGGAAGCTGCGTTCGCCGAACCCGGCGGCGAGGCATTGAAGGCCTGGATCGACGAAGTCGGCAACGCCGATTACGCGGCGCTCTCCTATCTCGGCGGCGCCGCCTGGCGCGAGCGGCTGATCAAGGATGCGCCGGAGACCAGGCCGGTCCTCGACGCCCGCGACGACGACGCGCTCGCCGCGTTGATGACCAACCTTGCCGGCCACGACATGGACAGCCTGATCGAAGCCTTCGACGCCGCCCAGGACGACGTGCCGACCCTGTTCATCGCCTACACGGTGAAGGGGCAGGGGCTGCCCTTCGCCGGCCACAAGGACAACCATGCCGGCCTGATGAACCCCGGCCAGATCGCGGCCCTGCGCGAGAAGATGGGCATCACGGAAGGCGAGGAATGGGAGCCCTGGGCCGGCCTCGGCGGCAATTCGGCCGAGGCGGTGCGCTCCGCCGTGGAAGGCAGCCGCATCGCGCGCGCCAAGCGCGAGCGCGTGTGGAACGTCGCCGACGTGCCCGCCATCCCCGTGCCGGCGGGCGAGGAGCAGTCCACCCAGGCCGCGTTCGGCCGGATCCTGCTCGATCTTTCCCGCGCCGGCGGGCCGCTGGCCGAGCGGATCGTCACCACCTCGCCCGACGTCACCGTTTCCACCAATCTCGGCGCCTGGGTGAACCAGCGCGGCCTCTTCCGCCGCTCGGAACTCGCCGACGTCTTCGCCGCCGCCAAAATTCCCTCGGCCCAGAAATGGGGCGGCCACCAGGCCGGCCAGCACATCGAACTGGGCATCGCCGAGAACAACCTGTTCCTGATGCTCGCCGCTTTGGGCCTGGCCGGCGACATGTTCGGCGACCGCCTGTTCCCGATCGGCACGGTCTACGATCCCTTCATCGCCCGCGGCCTCGATGCGCTCAACTACGCCTGCTATCAGGATGCGCGCTTCCTCCTCGTCGCAACGCCGTCCGGCGTGACGCTTGGGCCCGAAGGCGGGGCGCATCAGTCGATCAACCCGCCGCTGATCGCCCTCGGCCAGCCGGGCCTTCGCCACTACGAACCCGCCTTCGCCGACGAACTTGCGCTGCTCATGGAGGAAGCCTTCCGCCTGATGCAAAGCCCCGACGGCGAAAGCGTCTACCTCCGCCTCACCACCCGCACGCTCGTCCAGGTGGAGCGGGAGGACGAAAGCTGGAAAGCGGACGCGGTGGCCGGCGGCTACTGGCTCCGCAAACCAGCCGAAGGCGCCGAAGCGGCCCTCGTCTACTCCGGCGCCCTCGCCCCCGAAGCGCTCGCCGCCTGGGAAGCGCTCAAGGACGACGTCCCCGGCCTCGGCCTCCTCGCCGTTACCTCGCCAGACCTCCTTCACAGGGCTTGGTCGGCGCGTCAGGCAGCGCGCTGGAATAAAAATCCTCCCCGGAACGGGGAGGGGGATCATGCGAAGCATGGTGGAGGGGGCCCAGCGCAAATCGAACGACTGCTCGCCCCACTCTCCCCCACCGCAGGCCTCGTCACCCTCCTCGACGGCGCCCCCGCCTCCCTCTCCTGGCTCGGCGGAGTCCGCGGCCACCGCGTCAGCCCCTTGGGCGTCGACCGCTTCGGCCAGACCGGCGACCTCCACGATCTCTACCGCGAATACCGCCTCGACGTGGACGCGATCGTCGAGGCCGCGGCGGAGCTCTTCCTGGGCTGAGGCGCGGAACATCGCCGCCGCCCCACGGTTCTCCCGCCAAACCCATCGGGAGAATGAAGATGATCGGTAAACTGGTAGGCGGCCTCGTCGGCCGCAAGGTCGCGCAGCGCTACGGCGACAGTGGCTTCACGGGCGCCGTGATCGGCGCCGGCGTCGGCGCGGTCGCCCGCCGCGGTCTCGGCCCGCTCGGGCTGCTGATCGGCGCCGGCTACGTGGCCAGCAAGGTCATGGCCCGCCGCCGGGGAACCTCGCGCAGCGTTTGAGCACCACCACCGCCGCGACCACAGTTCCTCCCCATCGCGAGATGGGGAGGGGAGTGTAGGCGGGTCGACATGCCGGGGGCATGACGAGAGCCGAAACCGGCTGCAAAGCAGCCGTGGGGCGCAGCATGGTGGAGG
>DASWMM010000367.1:0-2528 GCA_036399755.1 Allosphingosinicella sp. | reverse complement strand
TGCGAGCGCGACAAGGCGGTGGACGATTTCTACAATTCGATCTTCCGCACCCTGCTGACCTTCATGATGGAGGATCCGCACAACATCACGCCGGCGACGCACCTCCTGTTCATCGCCAAGAACCTCGAGCGGATCGGCGATCACACCACCAACGTCGCCGAAATGGTCTATTTCGCCGCCACCGGCACCCACCTCGGCGAGCGCGAGCGGGGCGTGGACAGCCTCGCGCCGGGGAGCTGATGGACGGCGCGACGATCCTGGTGGTGGAGGACGACCGGCCGCTCGCCGAGCTCCTCCACTTCCACCTCACCCGCGCCGGTTACGAGGTGCGGCAGACCGGCGACGGGCACGAGGCGCTGACACTCGCCCGCGCGGAGAAGCCCGATCTCGTCCTGCTCGACTGGATGATCGAGGGCATGGCCGGGATCGACGTCTGCCGCCTGCTCCGCGCCAAGGAGGAAACCGCCGCCATCCCCGTGATCATGCTCACTGCGCGCGGCGAGGAAGCCGACCGCCTGCAGGGGCTGGACACCGGCGCGGACGACTATGTCACCAAGCCATTCTCGCCAAAGGAACTGGTCGCCCGCGTCGCCGCCGTGCTGCGCCGGATGCGGCCGGCTTTGCCCGAGGCCCGGCTGGAAGTGGGCGACATCGAGATGGACGTTTCCAGCCACAAGGTGCGGCGCGGCGGCGAGGCGATCCACCTCGGCCCCACCGAATACCGGCTGCTGCGTTTCTTCATGGAGAATCCCGGCCGCGTGTTCGCCCGCGAGCGGCTGATCCAGCGCATCTGGGGCGACGAAAGCGAGATCCAGGAAAAGACCATCAACGTCAGCATCCGCCGCCTGCGCGAGGCGCTGAACGAAGGCGGGCGGAGCGATGTGATCCGCACCGTCCGCTCCGCCGGTTATGTGCTGGACGTGAGCGGCGAGGGCTGAGGCTGGAAGAAGCGCCCCCCTCATTCCCCTCCCTCCCCGCAATTGCCGTCGAGGGGACGCAAGGGCCGGGAGGGACGGGCTAGGGGTGGGTTTGGCGGGGTCGTGCGTGATTGAGGGAAACCCACCCCCAACCCCTCCCTTCCTGCTGCCCGGGCAAACCCCGAGCATCGCGGGGAGGGAGGGGAGATGTGCCGACGGGCGCTGGACCGACAGGACATCACTGGAAACCGGTGGCCCGTCCTAGAACTTCACCTCCAGGCCCAGGCTGAAGCTTCGGCCGAGGTTGTAGCTGTTGGTGTCGACGCGCGAGCCGCCCAGCTGCTGGAACTCCTCATAATCCTCGCCGGTGAGGTTGCGCGCCTCGAACTTCAGTTCGCCCTCGAGCCCGAACAGGCGGACGCCCTCCCGCATAACGAAGTCGAGGCGGATGCCGGGCTCTTCGACCACGTCGGGCTGGTCGCCGGGGCCGCGGTTGGTGACGCGGCGGCTGGAGTAGGTGAAGAGCAGGGTCTGCTGCGACAGCCGATCGGTGTTTTCGAGGCCGATCTGGAGGTTGGCGAGGTGCTTGGATTGGCCGGTAAGCGGCGTACCGTCGTCGAACACGTTCGAGGCCGGAACGGGAACGCCGCCGGTGCCGACGGGAATGGTGGTGTCCCCTTCCCCCACCGAAATGCCCGATTCCGAATAGGTGTAGTTGCCGATCAGGACAAGGCGGCGGGGGGTGAAGAAGCCGCCCATGCCGTCCAGCGGCACGTACTTCTGAAGCTCGAACTCGGCGCCCTTGAGCGTCGCCGAGGGCGCGTTGGCGAAGGTGGTGAAGAAGGTGCCGCCCTGCTGGAAGGCCACGGTTTCGATGGGCCGATCGATCTTCTTCCAGAAGCCTGCAACGCTGACCCGCTGGTCTCGCGCGAAATACCATTCCAGCCGGGCTTCGGCATTGAGCAGCGTGCTGTCGGTGAGGAACTGGTTGCCGAAGAAGGTGCGGTCGGTCTCGGGGTCCGAATATTGCTGCGGCGCCAGCTCGCGGAACTGCGGGCGGGCGATTGTTTTGGAGCCATGCAGGCGAAGCTGAATGTTGTCGGCGAAATTCCAGGTCACCGTCGCGGCGGGCAGGAAATAGTCTTCGGCGATCAGCGACGGCAGTATGTCGCCGCCGCCGGTGCCGAAGATGTCGATCGGAGTGACCCGCTGGCGGCCGCTTTCGAAGCGAACGCCGGTCTGCAGGCGAAGCTTCGGCAGGACCTCCGCCTCGATCTGCACATAGGCGCCCTTGACCTCCAGATCGGCCTCGTAGCGCGCCGCGCCTGCGGTGCCGGAAATGTCGGTGAGGACGATGTCGTATTGGTAGATGTTCCGGTCGGAGAGCAGGTAATCGGGCCGCTCCTGCGGCACCTGGCCGGGAAGGATGTCCAGCGGCGTGTAGCGGAAATCGCGCCGCGTCGCGCCGCGATCGTTCTTCAGAAAGGCGGCGCCGGCCGAAAGGGTGATGTCGGTGCCGGGGAAGCGGTAGGACAGATCACCGGCGGCCGAATAGACATTGTCGACGAGGTCGCTGAACGACACGCGCGCGAACTGGCCGTTGGAGCGCAG
>DASWMM010000366.1:0-5215 GCA_036399755.1 Allosphingosinicella sp. | reverse complement strand
GTCACGCTCCGCTCGCCCAAGCGCGGTGACCATGTCCGGATGGTGGCGCAAGCCAGCCGCAACGCCGCCGAGGAGCTCGACCGCCACCTGGCGGAGAGCAGCACGCAGGTGCGGAACCTGCGCGCCTTGACCGAATTGTTCGAGCTGCCCGAGCCGCCGCAGCGGATCGAGGTCTACGACAACAGCCACGTGATGGGCACCAATGCGGTCGGCGCGATGATCGTCGCCGGGCTGGAGGGTTTCCTCAAAAACCAGTATCGCAAGTTCAACATCAAGCGGCCTGAGACGGCGCCCGGCGACGATTTCGCAATGATGCGCGAAGTGCTCGGCCGCCGCTTCGCCCGGCTGGAGACGGAGGATCCGGACCGCAGCAACGGCGACTGGCCGGACCTGCTGCTGATCGACGGCGGCAAGGGGCAGTTGGGCGCGGTGCTGGAAACGCTGGAATGCGCCGGCATCCACGACGTGCCGGTGGTCGGCATTTCAAAAGGGCCGGACCGCAATGCCGGCCGCGAGACCATGCACATGCCGGGCGGCCGCGACTTCCAGCTCCCGCCCAACTCGCCGGTGTTGTTCTACCTCCAGCGCCTCCGCGACGAAGCCCACCGCTTCGCGATCGGCGCCCATCGGCAGAAGCGGTCGAAGAGCATGGCGGCGAGCCCGCTCGACGAGGTTCCGGGTATCGGCCCGGGCCGCAAGCGTGCGCTGTTGATGCACTTCGGCACGGCCAAGGCGGTGAAAGCGGCGGCGCTGGAGGATCTGGAACGGGCGCCGGGCATCTCAAAGGCGATGGCGCGCAGCATCTACGACTTCTTCCACCCAAGCGGGTGAGGGAAGGCTCCAATTCGGAAAGCCTCGCCCGCCGCGTCCGCCGCTGATAGGCTGCGCCCCTCATGCGGCTCGAAACCCAGGCGATCATTTGCGCGGTTCGGCCGCATGGCGAGCATGGCGCAATCGTCCGCGCCCTCACCCCCGCCGACGGTATCCAGCCCGGCTACGTCCGCGGCGGCCGCTCGCGCCGCCTTCGGCCGGTCCTGCTCCCCGGCAACAAGGTGCACGCCGAATATCGCGCCCGCACCGACGACCAGCTTCCCCACCTCACCGTGGAACTCACCGAGAGCCGCGGCGCCCTTCTCTCCGAGCCGCTCGCCTCTGCAGCTATCGAATGGGTGGCCGCCCTCACCACCTCCGTGCTGCCCGAGGCGCAGGCCTATCCGCGCGTCTTCGAAGCGCTGGACGGGCTTCTGGCGGCAATCGAATCCGCGCCCGCCGCCCGCATTTGGGCGACCGCCCTGGTGCGTTACGAACTCCTCGTGCTGGCCGAACTCGGCTTCGGCCTCCACCTCAGCGAGTGCGCGTCCACCGGGACGAGCAACGACCTGGCGTTCGTCAGTCCGAAGAGCGGACGCGCGGTGAGCGCCGGTGCGGGCGAGCCGTACCGGGCGCAGCTTTTCGCGCTGCCGCCGTTCCTTCTGGAAGGTGGGGCGGCGCACTGGGACGACATATACGACGGCTTCCGCATCACCGGCCACTTCCTTGCCCGCGACCTGCTGATCGAGCGTCAGGCGGACGTGCTCGACGCGCGCGGGCGGCTGCTCGACCGGCTCAGGCGCGCTGCCGCTTAGGCTCCAGCCAGCGCTCGATCGCGTCGGCGATCCGCGGCGCCGCCTTGCCGTCGCCGAACGCCAGGGACGGCCGCGACATCAGTTCGTAATGCGCAGGCTCGCGAAGCAGGCGGGAAACGGCGCGGACGATGCCTTCTTCCTCGGTGCCGACCAGCAGCAGGTTGTTGGTCGCCACCGCTTCCGGGCGCTCCGTCACAGCGCGCAGGACGAAGACCGGCTTGCCGAGCGCCGCCCCTTCCTCCTGCAGACCGCCGCTGTCGGTGACGATCAGCCAGCTCCGGTCCATCAGCGCAACCATGTCGGGGTAATCGAGCGGCTCGATGAGGCGGATGCGCGGCTGCCCGGCAAGCGCCTCCTCCAGTGGGCGGCGGGCATGGCGATTGACCGGGAGCGGAAGCACGATCTCCACCGGCTCCGTCAGTGCCAGCCGCTTCAGCGCCGCGCAGATCGCCTGCAGCGGCGCGCCCTGGTTTTCCTTGCGGTGGCAGGTGACCACGATGGTCTTGAGCCCGCCAGCTTCGCGCACCGACCTGCCCGTGGCGGGCGCCCCGCCCCGGGCGGCGAACAAGGCGTCGATGCCCGTATTGCCCGTGACCAGCACCTTGCCGCGCACCCGGCTTTCCCGCCGGAGATTATCCGCGGCGGCCTCGGTCGGCGCGAAAAGCAGTTCGGACAAGGCATCGATGACGACGCGGTAGCCTTCTTCCGGCCAGGGCTGCTTGAGATCGCCGGAGCGAAGCCCCGCCTCGACATGGCCGATGGCGATTCCGCAGTCGTGCGCCGCGAATGCTCCGGCAAGGGCCGTGGAAGTGTCGCCATGGACCAGCACAAGATCCGCCGGAGCGCCCGCGAACGCACCGCACAGCAGCCGGTGCAGCGCTTCCCGCAGCCGCGCCGCGCTGCGTTTGGCGGGATCGAAGGCGAGCTCACGCACCACGCCTTCCGGCAGGCCGGCGAGCAGCGGCGCAAGCGCCTTGTGCTGTCCGGTGAGCACCACCTTGTGCTCGATGTGGGGACGCGCGGCGAGGACGCGGGCCAGCGGCGCCATCTTGATCGCTTCGGGGCGCGTGCCGACGATCGACACGACGCGCCGAAGCCGGCCATCGTTTATCACCCTGCTCATCCTGCCCCCAGGATGGTTATGAAGGCCGAGCTTTCACCCACCCCAAGTCTTTTGGCAAGTGCCGCCGCTGTGTCGCGCCGAGAAAGCCTTGTTGCCGATAGTTAAGGCGCGCTCCTATAGAGGCGCGATCAACGAGGCGACGCGGCCGCGTGCGCCCCCCATCAGGAGTTTACGCACTTGAAGGCATTGCTCTTCGCTTCCGCCGCCGCGCTTGCGCTCGCCGGCTGCGCCACCACCGACACCGGAACCGCCATGACCGAAACCGCCGCCGCCGATCCCGCCCCGGCCGCCGAGCCTGCCGCGCCGACCGTGCCGGACAACATCCTCCTCGCCGACTGGACGGGGCCGTATGACGGCGTTCCGCCGTGGGACAAGGTGACGCCCGAGCTGTTCCCCGAAGCCATTCAGTTCGGGATCGATGAGCAGCGCCGCGAAGTGCTCGCCATCGCCGACAATCCCGAAGCGCCGACCTTTGCCAACACGGTGGAAGCGCTTGAGAAAGTCGGCGAACGGCTGGACCGCGTGCTTTCGATGTTCGGGGTGATGACCAGCAACATGGCGACGCCGGCCTATCAGGCGCTGGACAAGGAATGGTCGCCCAAGCTCTCGGCCGCGGGCGATGAGATCACGCTCAACCCCAAGCTCTTTCAGCGCATCAAGACGGTTTACGACGCGCGCGAGACTTCAAACCTCGACGCCAAGCAGCAGCGTCTCGTCACCCGCCTGTACGAGAGCTTCGCCCGCCGCGGCGCCAATCTCGAGGGCGCGCAGAAGCAGCAGCTTTCCGCCTACAACTCGCAGCTTGCGGAGAAATTCGCGACGTTCAGCGAGAAGGTGCTTGCCGATGAAAGCACCTACATCACCGCCACCGACGCCGAGCTGAAGGGCGTCCCGGCCGACGTGAAGGCCGCCGCCGCGTCCGCCGCGCAGGAGCGCAAGCTGCCGGCCGGAAGCTATGCGATCGTCAACACCCGCTCGGCCGTCGATCCGATCCTGACCTTCGCCGACAACCGCGCGCTTCGCCAGAAGGTGTGGACCGCCTTCGTCAACCGCGGCGACAATAAAGGCGCCAACGACACCAACCAGACCATCGCCGAGATCGTCAAGCTGCGCGCCGACCGCGCCAAGCTGCTCGGCTTCTCCAGCCATGCCGAGTTCCGCATGCAGGACACGATGGCGAAGACGCCGGCGCGTGCGCAGGAGCTGATGATGGGCGTCTGGCCGGCGGCGGTTGCGCGGGTGAAGGAGGAGGTCGCGGACATGCAGAAGCTTGCCCGCAAGACCGATCCGAAGCTCACGATCGAGCCGTGGGACTATCGCTACTACCAGGAGAAGGTGCGCAAGCAGCGCTACAACCTCACGCAGGAAGAGGTGAAGCCCTACTTCGAACTCAACAACATCATCGAGGCGTCCTACTGGGCGGCCGGCGAGCTGTACGGTCTGGACTTCAAGGAGATTACCGGCACCGTTCCTGCCTGGAACCCCGATATCCGGGTCTATTCGGTGACGGAGCGGGGCACCGGCAAGCAACTCGGCGTTTTCTATCGCGACGATTACGCCCGCACCGGCAAGCGCTCCGGCGCATGGGCGACCACCTACCGCAGCCGCGCGGGCCTGCTCGACGACAAGATCGTGCTCGGCTCCAACAACAACAATTTCGTCAAGCCCGCCCCGGGCCAGCCCGTGCTGATCAGCCTCGACGACGCCGAGACGCTGTTCCACGAATTCGGCCACGCCATCCATTATTTCCTGTCGGACGTGTACTATCCGAGCTTCGGCGGCACGCCGCGCGACTTCGTCGAATATCCAAGCCAGGTGAACGAGAATTGGCTGCTCACCGAGCCGGTGCTCAGCCGCTTCGCCAAGCATTACAAGACCGGCCAGCCGATGCCCGCGGCGCTGATCGACAAGATCGAAAAGGCGTCCACGTTCAACCAGGGCTTCGCGACGGTGGAATATCTGTCGTCGGCGATCGTCGACATGATGCTGCACATGGACCCGACCGGCGTGGTCGATCCCGACCGCTTCGAGCGCGAGGCGCTGGCCAAGATCGGCATGCCCAGGGAAATGGTGATGCGGCACCGCCTGCCGCAGTTCAATCACCTGTTCTCGTCCGACGCCTACTCGGCCGGTTACTATTCCTACCTGTGGTCCGAGACCATGGACGCCGACACCTGGGCGGCGTTCACCGAAGCGGGCAATCCGTTCGACAAGGCGACGGCGGACCGGTTCCGCGAAACCTTGCTGTCGACCGGTAACGAAACCGACCGGGCCGAAGCCTATCGCGCCTTCCGCGGCCGCGATCCGGACGTGAAAGCGCTGATGCGCAAGCGCGGCTTCCCGGTGAAGTAAAGGGCCGGCCGGTCGCTCCTCCTGCCTCCCTGCGGAGCGGCAGCTCCGTGGGGAGGGGGACCACGAGGGTTCCCGCCAAAGTAGTACTTTGGCGGGTGCCCTGAAGGTGGTGGAG
>DASWMM010000365.1:0-2880 GCA_036399755.1 Allosphingosinicella sp. | reverse complement strand
TGGCGATGGCGGCGGCGCCCGAGGGGAACAGCCGCGTCCCCGCCGCGCCCGGCTCGAGCTCGGTCACCGCTTCGGCAAGCGCCCACTGGGTCGGCGTGCCGTTGCGGCCATATTGAAGGGTGCCGGAGCGGGGCGGATTGGCGGCCTTCATCGCCGCGACGTTGTCGAACAATATGGTGGAGGCCCGCCACACCGGCGGATTGACGATGCCCCCGGTCCATTCCGGCCGCCGTCCAACCTGGACCAGCCTGGTGCCCTGCCGGGCGCCGTCTTTCTTCTTCATGCCACGCCTGTCGCCTTTGGTGTTTCGGGGTCCGCGCCCCATTCGGCCCAGCTCCCGTCATAGAGCTGCACGTCCCCCTTGCCGAGCAGGTGGGCTCCGAACAGCAGCACGCAAGCGGTGATGCCCGAGCCGCAGGTCGCGACCAACGGTTTCGAAAGGTCCACGCCCGCCTCCTCGAACGCGGCGCGCAGCGCGTCGCCCTGCTTGATGCTGTTGTCCTGGTTGAACAGCGTGCCCTGCGGCAGGTTCTTCGAGCCTGGGATATGCCCTGCGGCCATGCCCGCCCGAGGCTCTGGCTCGGTGCCGGCAAAGCGCGCCGCCCCGCGCGCATCGACGATCTCGTGGCTTCCGGCGCCGAGCAGCGAGGTTACCCGCGGCTTGTCCGCCACCGCTTCCTCGTCGAACACCGGCGTGAAGTGGCCGTGACGCGCCTCCGCCTTGCCGCTCTCCAGCGGCCGCCCTTCCGCCTTCCATTTTGCGAGCCCGCCGTCGAGTATCGCGACGTGCCGCGCCCCGAAGCTCTTCAGCATCCACCACGCCCGCGCGCTGCTGTGCAGCGGGCTGTTATCGTAAACCATGATCCGCTGCCCGTCGCCGAGCCCAAGCGCGCGCATCCGGCTTGCGAACAGAGGCTCGGGCGGCACCATGTGCGGCGCGGGATGATCCGGATCGGACACCGCATCGAGATCGAGGAAGACGGCGCCGGGGATATGCTCCGCCTCGTACTCGGCGCGGCCGTTTCGCCCGTCCGCAGGCAGGAACCAGGACGCGTCGATGATGCGCAGGCCGGTGGCGCCAAGCTGCCCCTCCAGCCACTCAGTCGACACGAGCGAGTCCATCCCAGGCCCTTTCACAGCCCCCTCCCCGTCATTCCCGCGAAAGCGGGAATCCCGCTTCTTCTACTCGGACTAGAAGGACAGGAAGAAGCGGGACCCCCGCTTTCGCGGGGGTGACGGCGGTGGGGTGGGGAATCATGGTTCAAGGCTTCACGCGCTCCACCACCCCCAACGTCGCCAGCGCCTCCAAATAAGCCGCGACCTCCTCGATCGGCACCGGCGCGACGGTGGCGGCGAGTTCATCGCGTATTTCCCCAACGCTGCGCCGGCCGTCGACCAGGTTTAGCGCTTCGTAGCCGAAGCTCGCCCCTTCCCCGGCGTCCCGCAACAGCAAAGCGGGGCGCGGCAGCTTTCGCTTTTCGAGCTGGTCGTCCAGCCAGCTATAGCCGAAGCCGTTCATCGGCCCCTTGAGCTTGGCATTCCGGCGGTAGACCGGCCCGGATGCGACCGCAGCCGCCGGCGCGGCGTCCTCCACCCCGGAAGTCAAAGGCCCGAGTCCAAACCGCTCCCCGGAGGCGTCCACGGCGACTTCGTGCGCGGCCCCGTGTCGCGTTATCAGGGCGGCCGTGCCATCCTCCGCAGCCATCCAGAGCGCTGTGTCACTAGCCGCGCGCTCAAACATCCCCGCCTGCACGACGCCGGACAACCGCCGTGCGCCCTCTCCAGGCTCCAGGTTGGCCAGCACCCATGCCGAGCCCGCGGCGATGAACATTGCGCGCTTGAGCTTGGTGGCGTCGATGTTGCCCGGCACGTCCTTGTTGGTGTGGATGTAGATGTCAGGCCAATCGGCCAGGTAAATGACCGGAATGCGCCAGCTTCCCTCCGCCCACACCTGGTGGTCGGAGCCTTCTGAAAAGCCGCCGATGGTGGCCCGAAGCGGCTGCTTGGTTCCTTCCGGATCGAGCAGCGGCATCGGCGCCTCGCCGGTGTTGGCGTAGAGCGACGACTGGTCGTTCACCCACCGCCCGATCGCGAAGCCGACGTCCGAGACGAAGCTGGGCAGGCTCGGCGGCGAGCCTTCCACCTTGAGCGTCCCTTTGGTGATCTCCGTGTTGCCGCCGATCATGTCGAGGTGGATCGTCGCCAGGGTGCGCTTGGCGAACTCCGGCCGCGCGTTGAGGAGCGCAATCGTGCACTCGATCTCGCACGGCCAGATGAAGCGGAGGGTGCGATCCGGCTTGGGCAGCCGCCCGTCCGCGATCAGCTGGTTGAGGCTTCGCGCCACTTCGAGGATGCCCGAACAGCCGCTGGCATTGTCGTTGGCGCCGGGGGAGGGATGGTCGAGGTGGCAGGAGAAGACGATCTCCTTCGACCGGTCCTTGCCGGGGATGACGGCGGTGGGAATGCGATACTCCCCTGCGCTCCGCCCCGCGTCCACCGCGGCGCGCAGCCGCACCGTTTCGCCTTTGGCAAGCCATTCCTGCCAGGCGCGCGCCCGCGCGGGCGAGACCATGAAGGCGAAGGCCGGGTCCTCCCATGTGCTGAGGTGGCCCCAGCGGATCAGGCTTTCATCCTCGCCCCACCAGGCGGATTTCTGGTTCTGCGCCCAGGAGACGATCCCGGCGGCGCCGCGCTGCGTCACCGCCATCTTCGCCACCGCTTCGGGCTGGGAGGAGGTGAGGACGAGCTTGCCGCGCAGGTCCTTGCCTTCGTAATCGGCCGGCGAAGTGCCCGCGCCGATATCGACCAGCGCCCCTTCCGCCTTGCCGCTGACGCTGTCCTGGGCAAGCGTGATCGGTTGGTCGGCGAACGAGGCGATGC
>DASWMM010000364.1:0-2555 GCA_036399755.1 Allosphingosinicella sp. | reverse complement strand
ATGCCCGGCATGATGGACACGGTCCTTAACCTCGGCCTCAACGACGCCACGGTCGAAGGCCTCGCCGCCGTCTCCGGCGATCCGCGTTTCGCCTGGGACAGCTACCGCCGTTTCATTCAGATGTATTCCAACGTCGTCCTCGGCATGCGCCACGACCGCTTCGAGGACGCGCTGGAAATCGCCAAGGAGGACAAAGGCGTCCACCTCGACACCGATCTCGGCGCCGAAGACTGGCGCCGGCTGACCGCGAGCTACAAGGAGATCGTCGCCGAAGAGCTGGGCCGCGCCTTCCCGCAGGACGTCCACGAACAGCTCTGGGGCGCGGTCGGGGCGGTGTTCGGCTCCTGGCAGTCGGAGCGCGCCAAGGTCTACCGGCGCTTGAACGCCATTCCCCACGACTGGGGCACGGCGGTCAACGTCCAGGCGATGGTGTTCGGCAACATGGGCGAAACCTCGGCCACGGGCGTCGCCTTCACCCGCAACCCCTCCACCGGCGAGCGGGCCTATTACGGCGAATATCTGATCAACGCCCAGGGCGAGGACGTGGTGGCCGGCATCCGCACGCCGCAATATCTCACCCTCGCCGCGCGCGCGGCCTCCGGCGCCAAGGCCGCATCGATGGAAGAATCGATGCCCGAGGTGTATGGCGAACTCGCCCGGGTCTTCGACCTCCTCGAAGGCCATTACCGCGACATGCAGGACATCGAGTTCACCGTGGAACGCGGCAAGCTCTGGATGCTGCAGACGCGCTCGGGCAAGCGCACCGCGAAGGCGGCGCTCCGCATCGCCGTCGACATGGCCGAAGAAGGCCTGATCACCCAGGAAGAAGCGGTGCTCCGCGTAGACCCCTCGGCGCTCGACCAGCTCCTTCACCCGACCCTCAATCCCAAGGCCCCCCGCAACGTCATCGCCAAGGGCCTGCCCGCCTCGCCGGGCGCCGCCTCGGGCGCCGCCGTGTTCGACGCCGACACCGCAGAGAACCGGGCCGCCTTGGGCGAAAAGGTGATCCTCGTCCGCGTCGAAACCTCGCCGGAGGACATTCACGGCATGCACGCGGCGCAGGGCATCCTCACCGCGCGCGGCGGCATGACCAGCCACGCCGCCGTGGTTGCGCGCGGCATGGGCCGCCCCTGCGTCTCCGGCGCGGGTTCCGTCTCGATCGACTACGCGTCGCGCGTGATGCGGGTCGGCGGCAAGGAGGTCGCGGAAGGGCAGACGATCACTATCGACGGCTCCACCGGCGAAGTGATGCTCGGCGAGGTCGCCACCGTTCAGCCGGAACTGGTCGGCGATTTCGGCACGCTGATGGAATGGGCCGACCGCTCCCGCCGCCTGCGCATCCGCACCAATGCGGAGACGCCGGCCGATTGCCGCACCGCCCGCGAGTTCGGCGCGGAGGGCATCGGCCTCTGCCGCACCGAGCACATGTTCTTCGACGCCGCCCGCATCACCGCCGTCCGCCAGATGATCCTCGCGGAGGACGAAGCCGGCCGCCGCGCCGCCTTGCTCAAGCTCCTCCCCGAACAGCGCGGCGATTTCGAGGAGATCTTTCGGATCATGGCGGGCCTGCCCGTCACCATCCGCCTGCTGGATCCCCCGCTGCACGAATTCCTGCCCCACTCCGAAGCCGAGTTCGCCGATGTCGCGGTGGCCGCCGGTGTGTCGGTCGAGACGCTGAAGCGCCGCGTGACCGAACTCCACGAGTTCAACCCGATGCTCGGCCACCGCGGCTGCCGCTTGGGCATCACCTATCCCGAAATCTACGAAATGCAGGCCCGCGCCATCTTCGAGGCGGCGGTTACCGTCGCCGGCGAAATCGGCGAGGCGCCGATCCCCGAAGTCATGGTCCCCCTGGTCGGCACCCGCGCCGAGCTCAGGATCATCCGCGAACTGATCGACCGCACAGCCCACGAGGTGTTCGCCGAGCGCGGCGCCTCCGTGGAGTACCTCGTCGGCACCATGATAGAGCTTCCCCGCGCCGCCCTCATGGCGGGCGAAATCGCCGAGGAAGCGCAATTCTTCAGCTTCGGCACCAACGACCTCACGCAAACCACCCTGGGCGTCAGCCGCGACGACGCCGCCCGCTTCCTCTCCGTCTATGTCGAAAAGGGCATCTACGCCCGCGACCCGTTCGTCTCGATCGACGAAGCCGGCGTCGGCCAGCTCATTACCCTGGCCGCCGAACGGGGCAGGGCGGTAAAATCCGGCCTCAAGCTCGGCATCTGCGGCGAACATGGCGGCGACCCCACCAGCATCGCCTTTTGCGAAAAAACCGGCTTGGACTACGTCTCAGCCTCCCCCTACCGCGTCCCCATCGCAAGGCTGGCGGCGGCGCAGGCTGCGTTGCGCAATGCCTAAGTTCCTCCCTGCCGCGCAGCGGTGGGGAGGGGGACCACCCGCAGGGTGGTGGAGGGGTAACTGCCGTAGCTTCCGAGGGTCCAGCGCAAGACGGCAGAGGCCTGCGCCATTTACCCCTCCACCACCTTCGGTGGTTCCCCTCCCCATCTGCGATGGGGAGGAACAGGGGTCAGACCGGCCCGCCGCCCGTGGCGAAG
>DASWMM010000363.1:0-1549 GCA_036399755.1 Allosphingosinicella sp. | reverse complement strand
CGCCGCCGCCGGCACCGGGTAAGCTTGCCGGCGAGATCAGCCTGCAGGCGCGCCTCAACGGCGACAAGCTCACCGGAGTGACCCTGTCGCCGCAGGGTACGGGGCAGGCGTTCCGGGCCGCGGGGTTGCAGCCCGGCGATGTTTTGATCGCCGTCGATGGCCGGCGCATCACGTCGGTCGAGCAGCTTGGCGGCCTGCGCGACCAGCTCGCCACGGCACGCAGCGCGAGCGTGCAGGTGGAGCGCGGCGGCCGGGTCACTCGAATTCAGTTGAGGAACAGCCAGTGAAGCGTTTGTTGATGGCGGTGGCGCTTGCGACGGCGGTGCCGATCGCCCCGGCGATGGCGCAATATACCGTCAACTTCCGCGAGGCGGATGTGCGCGCCTTTATCGAGGATGCGGCGCGGGTGACGGGGCGCACCTTTGTGGTCGATCCGGCGGTGCAGGGCAAAGTTTCGGTGGTGACGCAGCGGCCCTTGTCGCGGTCGGAATATTTCGAGCTGTTCCTGTCCACCCTGCGCGCCAACGGCCTGGTTGCCGTGCCACTGTCGGGCGGCGCGTTCCGAATCCAGCCCACCGCCGGCGCGGCGTCGATCGCGAGCCGGGCCGCGGGACGGCGCGGCAGCCCGAACAATTTCGTTACCGAGATCTTCCGGCTGCGCAGCATCGAAGGGCCTTCGGCGCTGGAGTCATTGAAGCCGCTGGTCAGCCGCGACGGGTCGATCACCGCGACGGCGAACTCGGTGATCGTTGCCGATTTCGCCGACAATGTCGCCCGCATCCGGGCGGTGCTTGCGTCCATCGACCGCGACACCACCACGACCCGCATCGTAACTTTGCAAAATGCCGGGGCCCGGGAGATTGCCGCGTCCATCACCCAGTTGGTGGAAGGCGCCGACGGAGACCGCAAGCCGGCGACGGTCGTGCCGGTGGACAGCTCCAACTCGCTTGCCTTGCGGGGCGATGCGGCCACGGTGGCGCGGCTGGCGCAGCTTGCCGAGGACCTCGACCGGCGGGCGGCCAACGGCACCGAAATCCGGGTCGTGTTCCTGCAACATGCCGACGCGGCGCAGATCCTGCCCGTGATCCAGCAATTGCTCGGCCAGCAGGTCACTGCGGCGCCGCCCAACCAGGGGCTCAGCCAGCGCGAGTCGACCAGCGGCAGCGGCAACAATGGGCAGCAAAGCTCCGCCAACCGCCAGCCGATCAACACCACCCAGCCAACCGCCGCGGGCGCAAGCGGCGGCAACAGCGACTCCGCGCAGAGCAGCGGCGTGTTCGGGCCGCGCCAGGCGGTGGTCACCCGCTTCGAAGGCGCAAACGCCATCGTCATCGCCGCGCCGCGCGACGTGCAGAAGAGCTTGGGCGAAGTGATCCGCCAGCTCGACACCCGCCGCGAGCAGGTGCTGGTGGAAGCGATCATTGTCGAGATCAGCGACGTCGCCGCCAAGCGGCTCGGCGTGCAATTGCTGATGGCCGGGCTGGAAGGCTCCAACATCCCGTTCGCGGTGACCAATTACTCCAACGCCAGCCCGAACATCCTGACGGTG
>DASWMM010000362.1:0-10751 GCA_036399755.1 Allosphingosinicella sp. | reverse complement strand
GTCGGTTCAACTTTTACGCAAACTTTTCCGTGATTTACGGTGTTGCAATTCCTCAGGCGCGCTCTAGGCTCCCGTGGCTTGAGGGGATGTGTGCGTATCTTGGGTAGCCGCAATTCAGCGTTGATGTGCCGTTTCGCGGCGTTGTTTACCCTGCTCGCCGCTCTCTGCGTGGGCGCCCCCGCTTTCGCGCAAATTCCTTCCGTTCTCGAAGAAATGACTGTGGTGACTCAGGATGCCGAGCAGGCGTCCTTTGTTCTGCGCTTCTCGCCCGCCGAGCCGCAATTCGCCGCCGTGAACAACAATCCGCGCGCGCCCGAGCTGCTGATGCGGGCTACCGTGCGCGCGCCCCGTGTGCCGCAACAGCGCACCTCCAACAGCCTGGTGCGCCGGATCAGCTTCGAGAATCCCAATGGCGAGCTGGTGCTGCGCTTCGACACGTCGGAGCCTTCCAAGGTCAAGGCGGAGCCGGCGGGGCCTCGCCTGGTCCAGGTAACCGTGACTCGGATCAGCAGCGAGGAATCGACCGGCAGCCGTCCGCTCGGCTCAACGGGCGAGGTCGTTGTCCCGGCCACCGAGATCCCGGCCTACGCCCAGCCCGCCGCCACTTTCGACAGCTGGGTGCCCGGCGATTCGTACGAGCTGGTGCCGCTCAAATATGCCGACGTCTCGGAAGTGATCGGCCTGCTGGTGGAAGGCGAGACGATCCAGCCCAACAACGTCTTCATCCGCCGCGAGCCCGGCTTCGGCTCGCCCGCGTCCAGCACCCAGCCAAGCTATGTCAGCGCCCAGAACCAGGCGCAGCGCGAAAGCGTGCCGCTCGGCCAGTCCTTTCCCGGCAAGGGAATCGCCATCGATCGCCGCCTCAACGCGATCTGGATCACCGGCTCTCCGGAGCGGATCGCCAGGATCAAGGACCAGATCGCGCTGATCGACATTCCGGTCGATTCGGTGATCCTCGAAACCCAGTTCGTCGAGCTCACGGAAACCGGCGCCCGCAACCTCGGCATCGATCTTGCCAACGCCAACGGCCAGATCGCCGTCGGCACGCTGACCACCGGCGCCAATCTGCCCTTCGGCACCAATCTGTCGCGCATCCTGCCGTCGGCCGGGTTGCAGGCGGCGATTTACGCGCAGGTGCAAAAGGGCGAAGGGCGGATCGTCTCGCGGCCGCGGATCGCCGCGCAGAGCGGCTCCACCGCCAAGATCATCACCGGCGACGCCCTGCCCATCCTCACCTCGATCGCGCTCTCCGGCGTCAACGCGGTTTCGCAGCAAGTTCAATATGTGAACGTCGGCGTCACTCTGCAGATCGCGCCGCGGGTGAGCTCCGACGGGTTCGTCACCTCCCAAATCTACGGCGTTGTCTCCTCCGTGACCGGCTTCTCGCAGGGTTATCCGACGATCAGCCAGCGCGAGGCGGAAACCTCCGCCTCGGTGCGCGACGGCGAGACCTTCGTGATCGGCGGCCTCACCCAGGAGAACAACCTTACCTCCAAGTCCAAGGTGCCGCTGCTCGGCGATCTTCCCGCCGTCGGCAACCTGTTCAAGGTCAGACGATCGACCCGTTCCAAGACCGAACTCTACATCGTCATCACCCCGCACATCGTGCGTCACCGCCGCTTCGAGCAGGCGCCGGTTCGTGAAACTACCGTAACGAATTCGAATAACGTTGCGCAGCCGCAATAAAGCTCAAGTCACAGTGGTGTGTGATAAACACGACGATAACAATAAACCGCTCAGAAGGTTCGTTTTTTCCTATCGACAGTTCCGAAATGTTCGATATCATCCCTGTTGTCATATGAGACGGTTTGTCTCCAGGCGAATAAGAACACAGGGAGTCGAAGGATGAAGAAGTCAGCTTTCTTAGCTATTGCCGCTTTGCCGCTGGTTGCCGTGAGCATGCCGGCGCAGGCCCAAGTCGCCGGAGACAAGATTCCAGGCAGCTACATCTGCGTCTTCAAGAAAGGCAGCGTGTCGCGCGGCAATGCGCAGGCCGAAGCCAATCGCGCTGCTCAGGCCGGCGGTGGCCAGGTGAAGCACGTCTACAGCGTCGCCCTCCAGGGCTTCGCTGCCGACCTTCCCCCTCAGGCGCTTGAGCGCGTCAAGGCGTCCAACCCCAACATCGCTTATTGCGAGCAGGACCAGGTCATGGCCGCGCCGCCGGTGCGCGCCGAAGCCAAGCCGGGCGGCGGCGGCTCCGTCCAGCCCGCGCAGGAAACGCCGTGGGGCATCGCCCGCGTCAATGGCGGCGCGGCCGGCACCTTCGCCACCGCCTGGATCATCGACACCGGCGTTGAATTCACCCATCCCGATCTCAACGTCGATACGGCCCGCAGCCGCAACTTCGTGACCAACGAGACGTCGCCGAACGATCTCAACGGCCACGGCACCCACGTTGCAGGCACCATCGCTGCCCTCGACAACACGATCGGCGTGATCGGGGTTGCCCCCGGCGCCCGCGTCGTCGCGGTTCGCGTTCTCAACCGCCGCGGCAGCGGCAGCAACTCCGGCGTCATCGCGGGCGTCGATTATGTCGCGCAGAACGGCCGGGCCGGCGATGTCGCCAACATGAGCCTTGGCGGCGGCGTCAGCGACGCGCTCGACCAGGCGGTGATCAACGCTTCGGCCGGCGGAGTCCGCTTCGCCCTTGCCGCGGGCAATGAGACCGACAATGCCAACAACCACTCGCCCGCCCGTGCCAACGGCCCGAACATCTTCACCGTCTCCGCCTTCGGCGTCGGTGATCGCTGGGCGAGCTATTCGAACTTCGGCAACCCGCCGATCGAATATTCGGAGCCCGGTTCGTCGATCAAGTCGACCTGGCTGAGCGGCGGCTACAACACGATCAGCGGCACCTCGATGGCCACCCCGCACCTTGCCGGCCTGCTGCTGGCCGGCGCGGTTCGCAACGGCGGCCCGGTGATCGGCGATCCGGACGGCAACCCCGATCCGATCGGCGTGCACTGATCAGCGGCAAGTTCGAACAAGGGAGGGGCGGTCCGCATGGGCCGCCCCTTCTTTCTGTGTGGGATGCAGGCGGCGGAAGGCGCTGGACCCGCTCAAGTGCCTTTGCTAAGCGCCCAACTTCCACGCACCCGTAGCTCAGCTGGATAGAGCGCTGCCCTCCGAAGGCAGAGGCCAGAGGTTCGAATCCTCTCGGGTGCGCCATTCCTTTTCAACGCCCAAGACCCAAGCCGCGGCCGGTTCGTGGCGGCGCCGCTGCGATTTGCGCGCGCCGGATTAAGGCTCGGCGCGCTTGAGCAGTTCGCGGGCCTTGGCCTGCTCCGGCGAGCTCCAGGGGCCGAATGCAACCGGCATCAAGGTCCGGCGCGCCTCGCCGTCCGCATCCCGCGCCACGAGTTCCGCGCCCAGTGCCACTCGCGTTGCAGGGGCATTGGGAACCCGCGCCAGGGCTCCCGCCAACGCATCGACCGCAAGCGCCGGTGCGGGCTGTTGCTGAGCAGACATCAGGCGGTGGTAGGCCAGCAAGGGCAGGACGGCGTTCGTGTCAGCCTTGTTCGCTGCCCCGATCGCCACTTGCGCGCCCCGCAGCATCGCTTGCCGCTCGGCGTCGGGCCGGCCGGATGCAAGCTGGGTCAGCGCCATGCCTTTCCAGGCAAGGGCGGCGCTCTCGTTCGGCCGGAGCACAAGGGTGCGCTCGGCGGCGGAGAGGCACTCGGCGGCATTGCCGCTCCGGCATTCCGCTTCGCTGAGCAGGAGCTGCGCCTCGGGCTCCGCGGGGTAGCGCGCGGCATCCTCACGCAGCCGCGCCAGCCAGCGGCCCGCATTGGGCGACACCCCTGCAAGCTCCACCCGGGAGCCGAGCTCAAGCCGGCCGGCGACGAACGCCGCCTCGCTCTTGGTGAGCCGCCGGACGATCGGCTCTTCCGACCGCTCCGCGGGGTATTTGATCTGCTCGTAGGGCTTCTTGCCGCGATAATAGCGGCGCAGTTCCCGTGCCAGTTCGTCGAGGTCGCCAAAGGCCGCGGCCGCTTGCTCCGGCGCCGCGCCGTTGGCGTACGCAAGCAAATAGCGGTTAAGCTGCGGCCGGCGCTTGTCGGAGAAGAACAGGAAGTGCGTGAGCAGCCACGCATGGGTAGGCGTCCAGTGCGTCTTGGACGGCTTCTCCGCCAGGTAGCTGCCGTCGAGCACGCGCTTGAGCGGGTAGTCGGCGAACCGGGCGAGCGTGGCGGAGGTGCCGACCGGCGAACGGCCATATTCAAGCACCGTATCTCCGCGCGCCTCCAGCGTCGCGAACATCTGCCCGAAGCCATCCACGTACCAGCGCGGATAGGCGGCCGGGAAGTAGCTGGTCAGGAAATGCTGGGCGTAACTGCTGTAGAGCAAATAGTCGGCGGGCAGCGAGAAAGCCTGCTGGTTGACGCCGTTCGCAAGGTCCGACGTGTCCGACAACCCTTCCAGCGCGGACGCGCCGAAACCGGAAATCGGGGACGGCGGCGCGATGTTCTGGATCGATGGATTGGAGCGCAGGATGCCGGACACCACCTCCATGCTGACGCCCTGTTCCAGCACAACCTTCTGATCGATCCTGGTGGTCGCCAACACCGCCCCGTCTTCGCGCGGATCGTAGTACCGAAAGGACTGGAATTCCTCCGCGAAGGGCCCTTGCTGCCAACGGGACGCCCTGAGGTCCATCGCCTGGAATTGGGCAACATCGCCGATCAGCGTGATGCGCAGCTTCACCTTGTAATCGACGGTGTCGGGCAGGCCGAGCAAGCCGGCGAGCAGGAAGTGGAGCCGCTCCAGATTGCGCGCGATGCGGATCAGCTCGGACTCCGATCCGTTGCTTACGACGACCAGATGCGACGTCTCGGCCATGCGCCAGTTGCTGAGCTCACCCCGGCGTCCGGTGACGAGAATCTGGTCTCCGTCCGCCGGTGGCGCCGGACTCGGCACAGGCTGGGCGATTGCCGACGTGGCCAGCAGCAGGGCCAATGAAGCCAACAATTCGATCCGTTTGCGCATGGTGAGCTCCGTTCAGCGAGAGCGTCAGCACCTGCTTCAACCTCTTAGAAAGGAAGGCTAGCAGAGTGACCAATGTCCGCAATGGCTCAACGCAAACCTAAGCCAGAAAAGCGTGCCCCTTTCCTTCCTCTCAGAACCTCTTCTCAAGCGTTGCCGAGACTCGCGGGTCGCCCGTTCCGTCCGCGCTTTTGGCGAGGGGGATGCCGAGTTGCAGGGAACCGCGCATGGCGTGGGGAAGCCAGAGCCGGAAGCCAAGGCCCGCGGAGGCAAGCGAGCCGCCGCCGGTGCCGCCATCGAGATTGGCCACGGCGCCGCCGTCCAGATAGGCGTAAAGCTGCGCCGCCTCCAGCGGACCCATCGGCTTGGTCCAATCGTAGCGAAGTTCCAGGGAACCGGCGATGCCGCGATCGCCCGAAAATTCCCGGAAATTCCAGGCCCGGCCGAACCAGCGTCCTCCCAGCCCCATCTCCTCCGATGACAGGAGCGGCCCGCCGGCGAGTTGCGCCTCCACCTGGAAGAACATGTTGAAATCGTAGCCGAGGCGATGCTCGAACTCTCCGCCGAATTCCAGTTTGGAAAAGGTGCCGTCGGCATCGGCGCGGGAGGCGAGCGGATCGCCCGCCTGGGTTGCGCCCAGTACGTCGAGGCCCTGGACGAATGCCAGATGCCCGCGCAGCCGGCCACCTTCGAAGCGGCGGGTGCCGTAGAGGGAGGCCGTGACGGTGGAAAGCCGGTCTTCGCGCACGAGTTCGTTTTGCCGGGACTGCTCGGAGCTGCGCGTCTTGCCGCTAAGTTCGGCCCAGATGCTGGCATCGCGGCTGCGCACGATCGGGTGCCGAACCGCGACGTTCAGCTCGGTGCTTTTGCCGTCGAGATCGCGGTCGGCAAGCGCCCCTCCGGCTTCCGAGCGGGCCGCGTACCCGCCGACGGAGACTTCGGTGCCGTTCGTGCCGATCGAAGCCGTATAGGCTGCGCGAACCAAGCCGAACTCGCGCGGCTGGAGGGGGGTCAGCACGGCATCGACGCTTAGCCTGTCGTCGGACGCAAGCAGGGCGTTGACATCGACGCTGAGACGGGTGCGAACCGGGCCCGAAGTGGAAGAACCCCAATTGTCCATGCTCGCGACGCCTTCCACGCGGCGCAGCTCCGATGCGACAACCAGTACATTGCGCCCGTTTTTACGCACCAGCCTGGCCTTGCCCAGGCGAATGCCCGGAAGATCGCCGGCGATCAGCAGGCGCCGTTCCAGTTCGGCCATCAGCAGCGGCTTGCCATCGGCGAGATGCTGGAGGCGGGGGACGACCGCAGCACGGCCGCTGCCCGAAACCTCGACGGCATCGATGCTGCCTTCGTCGATCCGAACCCGGAGTATCCCGTTTTCAACCTGCTGCGCCGGAATCCAGGCCGTCGCGAGGCCGTAGCCGGCGGCACGTGCAACGGCCGCGATGTCGGCGGCAAGGGTGCGGAGTTCCGCCGCCGTGAGGGTGCGGCCGGCGTAGCGGCCCACCACCCCGGCAAAGGCCGCCTGCGGAAGGGCAATGGCGTTGTCGACCCGGATTGCGCTGGCGAGCACCGGCTCGGTCACTTCCGAGCCGCTTATCGGCGCCTCGTCCGTGTCGACGATCGTTCGCGAGGGTCGAGGCGGCGAAGGGGCGTCGTTCAGCTCCTTTTCCAGGACCGAAGGATCGGCCCGGTCCACGGGCGTTTGAACAACGTCCGAAGCGAAGAGCGGGGATGCGGCCAGAACGCACGCCGCTGCCCCCCAAAGCATGTTCTCCAGCCTCATTCCCTGCCCCAGCGAACCTAGTTGAGGCGAGATTTACCGTACGGTCTTTAAAAAACCGTTCCCGGCGAAGGCGTTAATTTCCTAGCGCGGCGTTAACCGTGTTGCGACACCCGGTCTCAACCGCCTCACCTTTATCCACCGGCGTTCAGATAGCTGCCACCCTGCTCGCCTGGCGAGCGAGCGGCTTCGGGGGACGAGCATGCGCGGGATCATATTTTCGGCGGCGGTACCGCTGCTTCTGGCTTTGGCATGGAGCCCGGCCGCGGCCGCGGCGCCGCCCTGGAAAGTCAGCGAAGCGACGGGGGACGTTCGGGTCATCACCGGCGGCCGCGCCCGGGCAGCGTCCCGTGGGGCGTTGCTTGCAAGCGGCTCGACGATCGCGACCGGCGCCGGGGGACGAGCCGTGATCGTGCGCGGCCGGGAATTCGTGGTCATCTCTCCGCGCAGTCAGCTCCGGGTACCAGTCGAGGCGGAGAGCGCCGGCGGGCTGATGCAGATGATCACTGACTTCGGCACGGCGTTGTTCAAGATCGAGAAGAAAAGCACGCCGCATTTCGGAGTTCGGACGCCCTACCTGGCGGCCGTGGTGAAGGGGACCACCTTTACCGTCAGCGTCGGGCCGCAGGGCGGCACCGTGCAGGTGACGGAAGGCGCGGTCGAGGTCTCCACTCTCGACGGCGGTGCAAGGGACATGGTTCGGCCGGGAGACATCGCAACAATCGGGGCGAGGGATTTGTACCGGCTCAGCGTGCAGGGCGACACAAGCCGGGTATTCCAATCTCCCGGCGCCGGAGCGGTGACAAGCGCCGCCGTCCCAACGCCCGCCGCGGCCGCAGCCCCGGCCTATATCGGGCCGCTTACCCCGCCCGCGACCATCCTGAGCCCCGTGATCGAACAGGCGCAGCCGTTTTCCGAAGTCACAAACGGCTTCGTCGACGGGGGCTCGGCGGCGGATCTTGTGCTCGCACAGCTTAGCGTCGAAGCGCGCATCACCGCGAAACACGATGACGATGATGCGTCAAAGGGCGGCGACGGCAGCCAAAAGGACGACGGCGACAAGGCCGACGATGGCGGCAAGGCCGACGACGGCGGCAAGCAGGATGACGGCGGCAAGGCCGATGACGGCGGTAAAAAGGACGACGGCGACAAGGCCGATAACGGCGGCAAAAAGGACGACGGCGACAAAGCCGACGACGGCGGCAAGAAGGGCGACGGCGACAAGGCGGACGACGGCGGCAAGGGCAACGACAGCGACAAAGCCGACGACGGCGGCAAGAAGGACGACGGCGACAAAGCCGACAACGGCGGCAAGGGCGACGACGACGATAAGGCCGACGATGGCGGCAAGGGCGACGACGGCGACAAGGGCGACGACGACGGCAAGGGCGACCCCGGCGATAAATCGGACGACGGCGGCAAGGGCGACGACGGCGACAAAGCCGATGACGGCGGCAAGAACGACGATGGCGGTAAAGCGGACGACGGCGGCAAGGGCGATGGCCGCTGAGCCGCCGCGTGTTCTTCAAAGCTGACCAGATAGGGGCACCGGCCGGGCGTCTCGCCTCAGGAAGGACCAACCTGAACTGGCGCCGGATAGCGCTCGCCGGAGCGGCTGCACTCGGCGTTGCCAGCCTCGCGACCGGCGTTGGAACGGGAATCGACCGCCAGTTGCAGGAGGCCCGGTTCGCGTTGCGGTCGCACCCCGCAAGCGGCGCGGTCCACATCGTGGAGATTGACGCGAACAGCCTTGCCCGCATTTCGCGCTGGCCATGGCCGCGCAGCGTTCACGCAAGCGCCGTCGATGCGCTGTACCAAGCCGGCGCACGCTCCATTGCCTTTGACGTGGATTTCTCCGGCGCCTCCGATCCGCAGCAGGATCGGGCGCTTGCGGCGTCGCTGCGGCGCGCGGCCGGAAGCGTCATCCTGCCTACCTTCCGCCAGAGCGCCGGCGACAACAGCACCAGCCATGTCGACAACGTGCCGCTGCCGATCTTCAGCGAGCACGCGTTTCTGGCCGCGGTGAACGTGCAGCCCGACGGTGACGGATATGTCCGGCGGATGCCCCTCGGTGTTGAAACCGTCGGCACGCCGCGGCCGTCGCTGCCAAGCCTGACGGCGGATATTCCTGCGTCGGCCGGCGAGGAGTTCGAGGTCGATTATTCGATCGACCCGCAGACCATTCCCCGCCACAGCCTGGTCGACCTCATCAGCGGCAAGGTCCCGGCAGGTGCGCTGGCGGGCAAGCGCGTGATCATTGGCGCCACCGCGATCGAGATGGGCGACCGTTATTCGACGCCGCGCCACGGCGTCATACCGGGTGTCGTCATTCAGGCGATTGCCGCCGAGACACTGCTGGAGGGCTCGATTCCGCAGCGTTGGCCGGCGAGCCTTCCGCTTTTGGCGGCCCTGCTCCTGGTTGCGCTCGCTGCCCGGCGCGAGCCGAAAAAGCGGCATTTGGCAGCCTTGGCAGCACTGGCCGCCGCGCTGGTGGCACTGCCGCTCGCAACGGAAATCCTGTGGCGGGCGACCGTCGGGGTGGCACCGGCTTTGGTCGCAACGCTCACCGCCCTTGTGGCTTGCACCGTCGGCTACGCGAAGCGGCAGCGCCGAAGCCGGGAAGCAACGGACCCCGAATCCGGCCTTCCCAACCTCGTCGCGCTGGAAGGGGCGCTCGCTGCTCGCCCCGAAGCCCAAGTCGTGGTGGCGCAGATCGATCGCTTCGCGGTTATCGCCTCCGGCCTTGGAGCGGACGCGACGGCAAAGCTCGTCCTTCGCGTTGCGGAGCGCCTGAGCCTGGCCTGTGGCGCACGGACAATCTACCGCACCGAGCCCTCCGCCCTCGCCTGGATCGAGGCGGCCGGCGACGAGGAGAGCCTCGACGGCCGGCTGGAAGGTGCGTCCGCACTGATGCGCGCGCCGGTCGAGTGCGGGCGGCTTATCGACGTGTCGGTGACATTCGGTGTCGCCGCGGCAAATCCGGCTGAGGGGAACGGCGCCAAGCAGGTCGTCGCCAATGCGGGTCTCGCCGCCGTCCATGCCGCGCAACGCGGCAGTCGCTGGCAGAAGTTCAGCGAAGCCGACAGCACGGAAGCCGAGTGGGAGCTGTCGCTGCTCGTCGAGCTCGACGCGGCGATGGCCGGCGGCGCGATCTGGAACGCCTATCAACCGAAGCTGGACCTCGCCACGGGCGAAGTGACGGCCGTGGAGACCCTTGTTCGGTGGAACCACCGCGTTCACGGGCCGATCGGGCCGGATCGCTTCATTCCGCTGATCGAAGCGCACGGCCGCGCCGGCGATCTCACCACGCACGTGCTGCGCCAGGCGCTCGACGACGCCCGGTGCTGGGCGTCCCGGGGTTTTCCGATCGGGGTTGCGGTCAACGTCTCGGCCAAC
This sequence comes from Allosphingosinicella sp., assembly GCA_036399755.1. GTDB lineage: Bacteria > Pseudomonadota > Alphaproteobacteria > Sphingomonadales > Sphingomonadaceae > Allosphingosinicella. Next base: position 586 of record DASWMM010000362.1, on the reverse strand, counting down.
CTCCTCGCCGATCACGGCTTTATCGAATCGGTTCGGGAAACCCTGCGCGGGAGCCCGGTACCTGCGGACCGGATCACCATCGAAGTGACCGAATCGGCGACGATGACGGATCCCGAACGCGCGCTGCGGGCGCTCCAAAGCTGGCGCGAACTGGGTCTCGGCATCTCGATCGACGATTACGGCACCGGGCAATCGTCGCTCGCGTACCTCCAAACTCTCCCCGCCACCGAGCTCAAGATCGACAAGTCTTTCGTGCAGTCGATCGCCACCAACCCCCGCAACGCGATCATGGTCCGCTCCACCATCGCGCTTGCGCACGAGCTTGGCATGAAAGTGGTGGGCGAAGGGATCGAGGACGGCGAGTGCCTCGGCCTGCTTCGCGAAATGGGCTGCGACACCGGTCAGGGCTTTCACATCGCCCGGCCGATGCCGGCGCAGGAGATCAGCGCCTTGCTGGCGGAACCCGGAAGGGCGGCGGCGTGATGGAGGATCGTTCGAGAGCAAAAACTTTACCTTCCAGCACTAAGGCAACGCATCGGATACGCGCGAACGGATTGAAGCTGCTGCATGTACGCTGAAGCGATCA
>DASWMM010000361.1:0-3053 GCA_036399755.1 Allosphingosinicella sp. | reverse complement strand
CTACGAGCAGTCCGTCCGCTACGACCAGTACAGCAACCGTGGCTATGACGATCGCGGCTATGACAACCGTGGTTACGACAGCCGCTACAGCAGCCGCGGCTACGATGATCGCGGCTACAGCAATCGCGGCTATGACGACGGCTATGGCTATCGCGGCAACAACAACAACCGTTGCAGCGGCACCACGGGCACCATCGTCGGCGGCGTTGCCGGCGCACTCGGCGGCCGCGCCATCGACCGCAGCGGCAACCGTTATTCGCGCCGCGGCAGCGGCACCACCGGTGCGATCCTCGGCGGCGCGATCGGCGCCCTGGTCGGCCGCTCGGTGGACAAATCGAGCTGCAACAACCGCCGCTACTACCGTTAAGGCGCGGCGCTAGAGTTTGAGTAACCCCCTTGTAGCGTTTCGGGGGTTAGGGGCCCGGCATTCCCAAGGGAGTGCCGGGCCCTTTGTTTGTTTGGGTGAGTAGCGGTGTGTGGTTTCGCGCGGCGGCTGTTTGCCCCTCAGCCGTCACCCCGGACTTGATCCGGGGTCCACCTTCTTCCCTCCACGCTCCCGCAAGAAGAAGGTGGATGCCGGATCAAGTCCGGCATGACGATTGTGGTGACGCCGGTGGCCCGGGCGTTCCGCCGCGCGCCTACGGCGTGTCGAACAGGCTGGCGAGCTGCTCGATCATCGTCCCGCCGAGCTGTTCGGCATCCATGATCGTCACCGCGCGCGCGTAATAGCGGGTCACATCGTGGCCGATGCCGATGGCGCAAAGCTCGACCGGTGAGCGCGCCTCGATCCAGCCGATCACCTGGCGCAAATGCCGCTCCAGGTAGGTGCCGCTGTTCACGCTCAGCGTCGAATCGTCGACCGGGGCGCCGTCGGAGATCACCATCAGGATCCGGCGCTCCTCCGAGCGGGCGATCAGGCGGTTGTGCGCCCACATCAGGGCCTCGCCGTCGATATTCTCCTTAAGCAGCCCTTCGCGCATCATCAGGCCGAGATTCTTGCGTGCGCGCCGCCACGGCTCGTCGGCCTGCTTGTAGACGATGTGCCGAAGGTCGTTGAGGCGGCCGGGCTGCGGCGGACGGCCGGCGGCAAGCCATTGCTCGCGCGACTGGCCGCCCTTCCAGGCGCGGGTGGTGAAGCCCAGCACCTCGACCTTGACGCCGCAGCGTTCCAGCGTGCGGGCCATGATGTCGGCGGAGATCGCCGCGATGGAGATCGGCCGGCCACGCATCGAGCCTGAATTGTCGATCAGCAGGGTCACCACCGTGTCGCGGAACTCGGTATCGCGCTCGATCTTGTAGGACAAGGAATGCGCCGGGTTGACCACCACCCGGGCAAGCCGCGCCGCATCGAGCAGGCCTTCTTCCTGGTCGAAATCCCAGCTTCGCGACTGCTGCGCCATCAAGCGGCGCTGGAGGCGGTTGGCGAGCTTGGTGACGGCGCCCTGCAAGTGGGTGAGCTGCTGATCGAGATAGGCACGAAGGCGGGTCAGTTCGGCCTCGTCGCACAGCTCGGCGGCCTCGACCACTTCGTCATACTTGCCGGTGAAGACCCGGTAATCGAAGGCGGGCGGCAGATCGGACAGCGGCCGGTTCGGGCGAACGGGGAGCATGCCCTCCTCGCCGTCCTCGCCCATGCCTTCGTCGCCCTCGGCCATTTCCTGTTCGGAAAAGTCGCTCTCGCTGTCCTCGTCCGACGACTCGCCCTGCTCGACCCGCATTTCGGCCTCGCCCTCGCCGCCGCCGGACTGGTCTTCCTCGCCTTCATCGCCTTCGTCCCCTTGATCGGTCTGGTCGCCGTCGACGTCGAGATCGCCGTCGGGGTCCTTTTCCGCGTCCATCTCCGCTTCGACCAGCTCCAGATCCTGGAGCACCTTGGTGGCGAGCGCGGCGAAGGCGGCCTGGTCGTCGATGGCGAGGCCCAATGCGTCGAGATCGGCGCCCGCCTTGTCCTCGATCCAGTCGGCGACGAGCTTGAGCCCGCCGAGCGCGGCCAAAGGCGGCGCGACGCCGGTGAGGCGCTGGCGGACGATCAGGCCGAGCGCGGTGGACAGCGGCACTTCCGCCTTGTTGCGGGCGCGGGTGATCGGATCGGTGCGCATCCGCATCTCGGCGGCCTGCGCGAGGTTGTCGCGCACGCCGGCCATGGCCCGCGCGCCGAGCGCCTCGACCCGCGCCTGTTCGGCGGCGTCGAACACCGCGCGGGCGATGTCGTCGGCCGGAGCGCCGCGGGCGTGGAGGGCGGCATTGTGGTGGCGAAGCTTGAGCGCCGCCGCATCGGCATAGCCGCGCGCTTCGGCGACTTCGCGGGCCGGCAGCGTGCGGCCCGGCATCGGTACCTTCACCGCCTTGCCGGAAGTAGTGGGAGCGTCCGCGGTAAACGAGAGCTCCACCTCCGGCTCGCGCGCAATCGCCCGTGCTGCGCCGCTCAGCGCCTGGCGGAAGGCTTCAACGGGGTTGTCGCGGTCGGACGCCATGCGCTGGTCACCGGGCTCCGGCGAGGAGCTCCGCAACGGAGAATATCCGCGCCGGCTTGCCCTCCGCGTCCAGCACCGGCTCGTCCCGGTCCAGCAGCTTGAACCGCAAAGTAGTCTCATCGCCGAGCCGGCGACCGTTCATAGACCAGCTGCCGGACTTTTCCCGCAGCACCGCGATGAACGGCTTTTTTTCCTTGTTGGCGAGCTTGGCGGCCTTGAGCAGAGACATCGTCAGTGACGACCTTCTCTCCCGCATGTTGTTGCCCCGTGCGGTTACCTCACGAACGTCTGCCGAGACTTTCTTGGTGCCGGGCTTCCCGAACAAAAAGCTGTCCATCTGAGCGTGCGCAGGCGGTGCGAGGGCGGCGCCCGCAAGGGCCAGGAAGCAAGCTGCTAAAAGAGCGGTTCCGCGTCGCATCACTTCTTCCCCACCACGCTCTCGGGCAGGTCCTTGCCGAAGACGCGCTGGTAATATTCGGCGATCAGCGAGCGCTCGGCTTCGTCGCATTTGTTGAGGAAGGTGAGGCGGAAGGCGAAGCCGATGTCGTTGAAGATCAGCGCGTTCTGCGCCCAGCTGAT